>JAIRLF010000022.1 GCA_031259655.1 Prevotellaceae bacterium | reverse complement strand
TCTCTCTCTCTCTCTCTCTCTCTCTCTCTCTCTCTCTCTGCAAAAATCGTGCCAAACCAATCAGAAATTTGGTTCACCAATGAATTATGCAAAAAAAGTTGTTCCATTTTAATTTACATTATATTTAATATTCTTTTTATTACTTTTTAATAATCCTTATTACTTTTTTAGGACGCAAAAGTAGTAAACTTTTTTTATTAATCGTCAAACTTTTGTAAACTTTTCCTCAATGCACTGTTTTTCAATCATTAAATTTTTATCGCGGAGTGAACTTCCATGAACTTTATCTGTAAATAAACTTATTTTTAGACAAAAATAAGACATTTGTTCCTTACGATAAACAATGTGAGACAGCCACTACAAAGGTTACCGGCATCCTGATAACAGGACATTATTGGAAATGGTTGTACCGGATGTTATTATGCCCAAGAAAGGCAAATGCAATCAGACAGAACCGGAGAGGGAACATCAAAAGGTTTTCAAAAAATACAGAAACAGGCACAGTGCTGTCGAACCCAATATACGGATATGTAAGTGTGCTAAATAAAATGACTTAATTCTCATAACAATATAACTTTATACGTTCTACTAATACAGTTTTCGGACACACCTCTATCTATTTATTTTTTCGCATTATAAATTGTTTCAGCGCCTCGTCGGGTTTCGGTTCTTTCATAAAATTTTCGCCCATCAGGAAACCTCGGAAACCGGCGTCGTATAATTCTTTCAATGTTGAAAGCGAAGATATTCCGCTTTCGGAGATTTTCGGAAATTCGGCAGGTATCATTGGAGATAATCTGTACGAAGTCGAAACGTCGGTAACAAAAGTTGTCAGATCGCGATTATTGACGCCGACAACATTGACGAACGGATTGAGATGCGTCAATTCCTGTTCGTTATGTATTTCCAGCAACACTTCGATATCGAGCGAACGGGCAAACTCCGCAAGTTCGGCGCATTTATCCGCAGTCATAGCCGCGGCGATAAGCAGGATGACATCCGCGCCGGCGATTCGCGCTTCGCAAATCTGATACGGGTCGACGATAAAATCTTTACGCAACAAAGGCACAGCAGACACTTTCCGTGCGGCGGAGAGGTCGTCGAGCGAGCCGCCAAAGTAATCACAGTCGGTAAGCACGGATATTGCCACCGCTCCTGCCGCCGAATATCCTCCGACAATAGTTTCCACATCGGCGTCGGCATTGAAAAAACCTTTCGAGGGAGAACGGCGTTTAAATTCGGCAATAATATGGTTATCCGATTTTTGTATCGCTTCGACAAACGATAGCGTCGGTCGTGTTACCGACTTTGCTTCCTCGAAAATCTCCTCAAACGCACGGATTTCGCTGTTTTTTTCGAGTTCGAGCCGTTTTGTAGCTATAATCTTATCTAAAATATTCATCAGGAATTTATTTCAACAAATTTTCGGAACGCATTCAGCGCCTTGCCGCTATCGAGCGATTCGCGCGCTGTGGCAATACATTCTGCGATTTCCGATTTGGGATTTATTATTTTGATAGCGAACGCCGCATTAGCAACGACGGCGTTTTTTTGTTCTTCGGAAGCCCGATTTTCGAGTACACGGTCGAAAATTGCAGCCGCTTCGTCGACAGTTGCCCCGCCATACAGGGCATTTTCTTCGGCGCGTCGAAATCCTAACTGTTCGGGAGTATAGATTGTTTCGCCCTTATTATCGAAGCACTTAAAATCGGAAGTAAGCGATATTTCGTCGTATCCGTCCAGCGAGTTCACGACCACAAAATCGTTTCCGGCCTGCTGGTAAAGATAGTAGTATAGCCGTGCAAGTTTCAGATTATAAACGCCGAGCATCTGGCGTTTCGGCAAAGTGGGATTAACCAATGGACCGAGCATATTAAAAAACGTCCTCACAGCAAGATTTTTACGGACAGGAGCTACGATTTTCAACGCCGGATTAAAAAATTGCGCATGAAGATAAGCCACATTCGATTCGTCAAGCGAACGGCGCATCAAATCGAGGTCCCGCGTGAATTTAACTCCGTGATATTCTATTACATTCGACGCTCCACTGACCGAACTCGAACCATAGTTACCGTGTTTCACAACGTTGTATCCCGCTCCGGCGACCGTAAAACACGCCGCCGTCGAAATATTGAACGTATTTTTATTATCTCCGCCGGTACCAACAATGTCGATAGCGTTGTAGGCAGCTAAGTCGACCGGTACGCGCAATTCGAGCAAAGCGTCGCGAAAACCCGACAATTCGTCAATAGTGATGCTGCGCATCAAAAACACTGTGATGAAAGCGGCAATCTGGCTTTCGTTATATTCGCCGCGAGCCATACGAATCAAGACGTTACGTGATTCTTCACGGTCGAGGTTTTTGTGTTCAAACAAGCGATACAATAAGTTTTTCATTTATTAATTATTTAATTCCAACCAATTTTTCAATATTTGATTTCCGGCGGGCGTCAACACCGATTCGGGATGAAACTGCACGCCGCGCACATCGTATTTTCGATGAGCTAAAGCCATTATGTTGTTTTCCGAGTCTATAGCCGTTATTTTCAATTCGTCGGGGAAATTTTCGCGGCTCACAATCCACGAATGATAGCGTCCGGCGTTGAAACTGCGTTCTAATCCGGCAAACAGAGGGTCGTCGTCGATAATTCGGATTTCCGTACTTATGCCATGATATACACTTGTCAGATTTTCGAGTTTTCCGCCAAACACCTCGCCGATTGCCTGTTCGCCAAGACAAACGCCAAAAATGCTTTTCGTCGGCGCATAAGTTTTAATCAAATCGAGCAAAATACCGCTTTCGGAAGGTATTCCCGGACCCGGCGAAAGCACAATCTTGTCGTATTTAGCAACATCCTCAAGAGCAATACAATCATTGCGCGCCACATCGACATCATCGTAACCCAAACGGCTGATAGCATGTACCAAATTATAGGTAAACGAATCGTAATTATCAAATACTAATATCTTCATATCTTTTTATCTTTTATTTTTCGGCATTCGGACGATTTCCACATTTTCTAATTGTGCCGCCGGCGGCGCAAATGCGTGAAATAATGCTATGCGCTTTCTATTCATCGTCCAAAAACTTTTAGTTTTTAACTTTTAGTTTTTAACTCTAAAGTGTCTATCCAGATAGTAACAGGTCCGTCGTTAATCAGAGAGACTTTCATATCTGCTCCAAACTCGCCCGTTTGAACCTCGAAACCGGAATATTGCCGGAGTTTCGCGACAAATTGTTCGTAAAGCGGTTTGGCGACAGCGGGATTTGCCGCCATAATATACGAAGGTCTGTTTCCCTTTTTTGTCTGCGCGTGCAAAGTGAACTGGCTGACTACAAGGAATTGCCCTTTGATGTCGGATATCGAAAGATTCATCACGCCGTTTTCGTCATCGAAAATTCGCAGTTTGGAAACTTTTGCCGCTACGACATCCAAATCGGTCGTTGCATCGCTTTCTTCAAAACTCACAAAAAGCAGTAAACCAACGGGTATTTGCCCGATTATTCTGCCTTCTACGGCGACGGACGCCTCTTTAACTCTCTGAATCAACACTCTCATCGGCTACACTATCGAATAAACAATCGCAGCAATCCCAATTACGGCGCAATAAATTGCAAACCAGTACAGTTTCACTTGGCTGACTAATTTAATCATCAGTTTGCAGGCAAACAGTCCCGAAATGTATGCCCCGATAAACCCGATTATCAACGGAAACGTAGCGATTCCCGAAGCTGCCGGTGAAAAATTGCCGTCAAGCAAGTCCAGAAACGCCTCGCCCAAAATAGGCACAAGCACCATCAGGAACGAAAACCGCGCGATGTCGTTTTTGTTATTTCCAAGCAATAAACCTGTCGATATTGTGCTGCCCGAGCGCGAAAGCCCCGGAAGTACGGCGCAAGCTTGCGCAAGTCCTATAACAAAAGCGTTGCCGTAGGAAATCGGCTTTTTGCCTTTCGGCGCAAAATGCGAAAACAGAAGCAAAACGGCGGTAAGCACAAGCATGGAACCCACAAGAACAGGTCCTTCGCCGAAAAGAGCTTCGACTTCTTCCTTAAAGAACAGCCCGACAATCATTACAGGGAGCATAGATACAACGATTTTCAGGATATATTCCGTTTCGCTGTTATATTTGAACTCGAACAGTCCGGCAAACAGTTTGACGATGTCGTTTCTGAAAACCGTCAACGTACTAAGCACAGTAGCAGCATGTACCAGAACTTCAAAGGTTGTTCCGCCGTTGTTTTCTATTCCCAAAATCTCTTTGGACAGGAGCAAATGCCCACTGCTACTCACCGGCAGAAATTCGGTAAGTCCCTGTACAATACCCAATATAAGCGCTTCCCATGTTTCCATGATTCAAAAAATAGTTTTTATTTGTTTAAATGTCAATAAATTATTTCTCCGGTTCGTCGGATTTGGGCTTTTTCATTATCGCATACACCTCGAACACAAAACCGAAAATCACAAGTATCGACGACAAAGAAATCCTTCTGAAGCTGAAAAGTTCCTCTTCTTTAAACACATTCGGGTCGTCGGAACCTCCTCCGACCATCAGAATAAATCCCAAAACGATGATACCTAAACCAATCAGTATGAGTTTGTAGTTTTCTTTCGGAATAGCAAAACCTGCTTTTGCAGGGGTTTCTTCCTTGTTTGATTTTACTGTCTTACTTTTATTTGCCATATTTTTTTATAAAATAAATATTATCCTTCCCACAAATCGTCAACGCCGACTTTTGTGTATTTTGTTACTATTATATATGTTGAAACGAAATTAATCAAAGAGCCTAATACCAATATCATAGCAAACAGCGTGCCGAACATGTTCGCATCCGTAAGTTCCAGGATATTCGAGAAATCGTTTCTAAGAATCAGTATCAATCCCAACAAAAGGATGATAGCGATAAATCCCGAAATCAATCCCTGCCAAATACTTGCGGTAAGAAATGGTGTACGGATAAATGTAGTATTAGCTCCGACAAGTTTCATTGTGTTAATCAGAAACCGTTTTGAGTAAATTGCCAGACGAATGGTGTTATTTATCAGAAACACCGAGATAAACAGCAATAAAACGACAAAAATAAGTATGATGATGCTTACTTTTTTTGTGTTTTCGGCAACCTGTTCGAAAAGCGATTTGTTATACAGTATGTCTTTAATTCCTTCGAGTTTACGCAGTTCACGCATGGCGTGTTCGATTCCTTCGGGTGAAAAATAATCGGGTTTAAGATTAATGTCGATTCTCGAAGGGAGTGGATTTTCGCCGAGCAGTTTGATGAAATCGTCGCCAAGTTCGCCGCTCATTTCTTTGCCGGTTTCGTCTTTGGACTTGTATCGCGCTTTGTCTACAAATTCTTTAAGCTCGACCATTGCCAGAACACGCATAGCGCTTCTGTTGGTGATGGTATCTTCGAGATTTATCGAAATTGTTATCTGGTCGCGTATGGTCTTCGGCAAACGATTCAGATTGAACACCAAAATCCCGACAACGCCAAGCAAAAACAATACTAATGACGTGCTTATTACCGAAGAAAGATAAGATGTACGCAACCTGCTCGAAACAATTTTCTTTACTTTTAATGACATTTTACTATAATGTTTACTATATGTTATAAACGCCGCAAAGATAACACAATTTTATTATATATAACATTGCGCCTGAATCCTCACACCTGATGCCGTAACATAAATAACTGTATTACAAGTGAATTTTACACAAAAACAATTTCATTGGAAAACATTTTTATTTATCTCGTGTACTTCAATTTTTCGGCTCTATAACGAATTCGACGGGTGATTCGCACCTTTATTTTTGAGGTGTGTATGTACAACAAAATTTCCTTTTTTATAATCAAACTATTTGCCGGTTTACAAATAATTGCCGACGTCGAACATACGTTTCATTGCCGATATGGGCAGGCATGCCCTCTGTATCTTACAAGAGTTTACTATCCCGATTCGTTACAGAGCCAAAAATTATGTCCGTTTTGTCACATTTTCTTATTAAATTCGTCTTATTAAAAAAAGGACGTTTGGTATTAAATTTGGATTGATGAACGATGACTGTTGAAAATTTTAAGAAGATATTTCTGCCTTATCACGGGAAACTGTACGGAATTGCATACAAGATTCTTAAAAATCAAACCGATGCGGAAGATATTGTGCAGGAAACTTACATTAAATTATGGCACAGGCGAGAAGAACTCGAATCGTTGATAAGTCCCGAAAGTTATGCCATCACGTTGTTGAAAAATGCTTGTTTGGATTTTTTGAGAAAGGTAAAACCTGTTATGTCTGAGATTTACGAAACGAATATAGAGTCGAACGATTCCCTAATCTCTCGGATAGAAAATCAAGATAAATTGGTTCATGTCCGAAATATTATGTCGAAATTGCCGGCTCAACAAAAGCAGGTTGTTCAGTTGAAAATCTGGGATAATCTTTCGAATGAGGAGATTGAGAAAATCACGGGGTTGACGCAGGTAAATATCCGAATGACGATTTCGAGAGCAAAAAAAACGATTAAAAAAATATATGAAAAGTGGGAAAAAGATGAAAATAGAGGATTTGTATGACGAAATTGAAGTCCCTGCCGGCTTGGAAGCACGGTTGGACACATTGATAGACAGTTTAGCCGAAACGGAGAAACGGGTAAAACGAAAAATTAAACTGCGCTTATGGACGGGAAGTATCGCTGCGAGTATTATTATCGCTCTTTCTGTCGGATTGTTACTAAAGCCGGCAAATCAACCCGATACTTTCTCCGTTTTAGCTTCTTCCGACCTCCGGCAAATCGACGACCCGGAAACGGCTTACAAAGAAATTAAAAAAGCATTAGAATTGATGTCGACAAATCTTAATAAGGGATTCGACGAATTCAATATCGTATTTGCTAATGAAATAGAAAAGTCAAACGAAATAATTAATAAAACTTTAATAAAATATTAGAATTATGAAAAGAATAAGTTTAGTTGCAGTATTATTACTGTTTACCTTAGTAACGGGGTTTGCGCAAAAATCGAAAGTAA
>JAIRLF010000167.1 GCA_031259655.1 Prevotellaceae bacterium | reverse complement strand
GATTCAATCTTCCGTACAATGAGACGCAGTAAGCCTGTAGCGGTTAGCGATTTGTTGTCTTTGTTTATCAAAGAATCCGGTCTCGAAAAAGGATACCGCGATTATCAAATACTGAAACTATGGGACGAAATACTTGGCATGGCAGTATCGAGGGCGACACTCAGTAAAAAGCTTGTCGGCAGAAAGTTATACGTGTATCTGTCGTCGTCGGTTGTTCGCGACGAGTTATACATGATGCGCTCGGAAATTGTCAAAGAAATAAATCACAGAGCCGGAAAAAATATAATCGACGAACTGATACTAAGGTAAATCGGAAAAGCCCGACGCGCTGCCTGTTGAGAGATAAGGGTCGGTCATATACACCACGTGGAGCATGTCGTAATAACGCAAACACAAGTTCCATTCAACACTTTCCTGTCGCATAAGCATTATGCTATCATGCATTTACGGAAACGTCCGGAAGAGTTGTATCGCGATGTTCTTCATTGTTGAACATTGTTTGAGCTATCCCTTTCAATGTTGCCTGCGAACAGTCTGTTATTTTGACCTTTACCAAATCGCCGATTTTGTGGTTACCTTTCGGGAACACAACCATTTTATTTTGAGGCGTACGTCCACAGAGGTCATTTTCGGAACGTTTAGAGGTGTCTTCCACCAAAACTTCAACAATTGAATTAAGGTCTTTTCGATGACTTGCTAAAGATAATTCGCTCTGCAAATCAATAATTTCCGTCAGACGCTTGATTTTTACATCTTCGGGAACATCGTCCTTAAAATGTCGAGCAGCCTTCGTGCCGGGCCGTTCGGAATACTTAAACATGTATGCGAAATCGTAACCCACTTCTCTCATCAGCGAAAGCGTATCTTCGTGGTCTTCTTGCGTTTCTTTACAAAAACCGGTTATTATATCGGTAGAAATAGCGCAGTCGGGAATGATTTTACGGATAGTTTCTATGCGTTGCAAATATTCTTCCCTGTTATATTTTCTGTTCATACTCTGCAATATAGCAGAGCTTCCCGATTGCACGGGCAGATGAATATAATTGCAGATATTGCCGTATTTCGCCATAGTTTCCAACACTTTATCCGTCATATCCTTAGGGTGCGAAGTCGAAAACCGCACACGCATAGCAGGCGTCGATTCCGCCACCATAGCCAACAAATCGGCAAAAGTCACACCGTTCCACGAATACGAATCCACATTTTGCCCTAAAAGTGTAACTTCCTTATAACCATTCTCCGACAGTTCTTTCAATTCTCTAATGATTGTTTCAGGATTTCTACTGCGTTCGCTTCCTCTTGTGTAGGGCACAACGCAAAACGCGCACACATTATTACACCCCCTCATGATTGAGATAAAGGCGGTTACCCCTGTTTTATCCAAACGTACCGGACTGATATCCGCATAAGTTTCGTCTCTCGAAAGCAAGATGTTGATACCCTTTTGTCCCGACTCGGTTTTTTCGACAAGTTTCGGCAATTCTCTGTAAGCGTCGGGACCAATTACAATATCCACAATATTGTTTTCCAATAATTTATCTTTCAATCTTTCAGCCATGCATCCAATCACGCCCACAGTGACATTCGCTCGTTTTTTCTTTTCTTGCCTGAAATATTCGAGTCTTCCCCAGACCCTTTGCTCCGCATTGTCTCTCACCGAGCAGGTATTTATAAGTATAAGATTGGCATCGCCAATATCTTTAGTCACAGAATATCCCGCCTTTTGCATAATGGCGGCGACAACTTCGCTGTCGTTTACATTCATTTGGCAACCATACGTTTCGATATAGATTTTAGGCTTGTCTCCGTCGAAAACAGGTCTGATTGAGTTTATCGCTCCTTTATTGAGGTTTGTTATCTGCATATTTATGTCTGTTTATAAAATATTTATCTCCTAATTTTACAGTCAATCCGAAAAAATTTACGGGTGCAAAGGTAATAAATTCAACGATTTCACGATTTTTTTATTAAAATATTTTGCGGATTCAAAATTAAGAATTACCTTTGCGCCGCAAAACAAGCAACCTCTTACAGTCGCAAAATGACTTTGGTAACGTTGCCGCATAAATGTTAGAAAGAAAATGGATTTAATTAAAATTGCACAACAAGCGTTCCTTGGCGAACAAAAAGACTACCCCTCGTTTAGAGCGGGCGACACAGTCACTGTAACATACAGGATTGTAGAAGGAAACAAAGAACGGTTACAGAAGTTTAGAGGAGTGGTTATCCAACGTAAAGGAACCGGAGTAACTCAAACTTTCACCGTCAGGAAAATGTCGGACAATGTGGGAGTAGAAAGGATTTTCCCGATTAGTTCCCCTTTTATTCAGGCAATCGAAGTGAACAAAGCAGGTAAAGTCCGCAGAGCAAGAATATTTTACATGCGTAAATTGACAGGAAAGAAAGCACGTATAAAAGAACGGAAAATTTTCTCTAAAGAATAGAGTTTCGGCTCCGTAGCTTAACTGAATAGAGCACCTGACTACGGATCAGGAGGTTGGGGGTTTGAATCCCTCCGGAGTCACACTGAACATAGTGTATAGTTCTGAATATAAATTCTATAAAAACGCCTGCATTCCAACATGCAGGCGTTTTAATTGTTATGTTTTAATATGGCAATTGTTTCATTATGGGGGTAACAGATGAGGACGAAAGCGTCGAATATGAATAACCCCGAGCAAGCGTAGCGCAGCTCAGGGACAATGTCAAACCTCTCTATCAGCCTCGTCAGGCGTGCGTCAGCAACAATCTAAAATCATAAATCAACAATCTAAAATCCAATACAATTTAAATAATTTAAATATTTATTTTATATCTTTGCGTTCATGAACAGCAATTCATATCCGACGTGATGTGCTGAAAATAATGACAATATCAGTATTTTCACAATTTGGACAGGTTCTTAAAAGTATTAAAACAAGCTT
>JAIRLF010000135.1 GCA_031259655.1 Prevotellaceae bacterium | reverse complement strand
GTTACAAAACTTATTTTCGCTATTTTAGAGATAATGGCAATCACCTGTCCCGAATGCCCTGCTCCGATGGCATTACTTACGAATGAGCTTGTTACGGCGGCATAAGCCCACACGGGAATAGTTATAAAACCGTATATGCTGCGTATAATATTTGAGGAAGCCAGATTTTGTTCTCCCGTCTTTTCGATGACAATGAAAAAGATAAACCAGGTACTCAGCGAAATAAAATATTGAAGCATAACGAATACGGATATATTGAGCGTCCGTTTCAGCAATTTGAAACTGACGTTCCTGAAATAAAAAAGTCTGTATGCTTTTCTGATTTTTGAGCGCGAATTATATACAATAAAGTAAATTGCTTCGACCGCTTCCGAAATGACGGATGCAAGAGCCGCGCCTTCGAGTCCCATTTCGGGGAAACCCGATTTACCGAAAATCAGCAAATAATCGAGAACAATATTGGTAACCGCCATTATGATAGAGCCATAAGTGAGCGGACGAGTATTGGTTGTCCCTACATGAAACGCTCGGAACGACACGTTTACAAAGACAAAAATCAAACCGTACACACGGATATTCAGGAAATTGACAGAGGGTTGCAGAAGACTTTCGTGATTGATGATTCCGGGCATAATGACCGGAGTGAGCCATTGCGCTCCTGCGATAAGTACCGCCGCCAGCGCCCACAAAAAAAGCAAACCGGTTTCCATCACCGGACCAATCTGTGACAAATTATTTTCGCCCTTGCGCCGCGCAATCAGAATCTGCATGCCGGTAGCAAATCCGAAACCAAGCATAAACAGGACATGGAAATATACCCCGCCGATAGCCGCCGCGCCCAATTCTATTTCGCCGACACGTCCCATGAACGCCGTGTCGGTGAGGCTTATAATGTTCTGCGCCAACATGCTCAACATTACAGGCAAAGATACTGCCCATACCCTTCCGAATTTGGGAACAGTCGACAATTCCGTATGTTTCATTTAATTTTGTACTCTTTCGATATGCGCGCCTAAAGCATTGAGACGTTCGTCGATTCGAGAATATCCCCTGTCGATTTGGTCAATATTGTGAATAACGCTCGTGCCTTTCGCCGACATTGCCGCGATGAGCAAAGCGACGCCGGCTCTGATATCGGGAGAAGTCATCATTGTGGCTTTCAACCGTATGTTCTTGTTATGACCGATTACAGTGGCTCTGTGCGGGTCGCAGAGTATAATTTGTGCGCCCATATCTATCAATTTATCAACGAAAAACAACCGGCTTTCGAACATTTTTTGATGAATCAGCACGCTTCCCTTAGCTTGAGTCGCCACCACAAGGAAAACGCTAAGCAGGTCGGGAGTAAGCCCTGGCCATGGCGCATCGGCGATTGTCATTATCGACCCGTCGATAAAACTCTCTATTTCATACGATTCTTGCATGGGGACAAAAATGTCGTCGCCACGGATTTCGAGATTTATACCCAGCCGCTTGAATTGAGCGGGGATAATACCTAAATCGTGGACAGACACATCTTTGATAGTGATTTCGCTTTCGGTCATAGCCGCCATTCCGATGAAACTGCCTACCTCAATCATATCGGGCAAAATCCGGTGCGAGGTTCCCGAAAGCCGTTCTACGCCTTCGACAGTCAGCAGATTAGAGCCAATGCCATGTATTTTTGCGCCCATTCTCGTCAACATTTTGCACAATTGCTGTATATAAGGCTCGCATGCAGCGTTATAGATAGTCGTCGTTCCTTCGGCTAACACCGCCGCCATGATGATATTTGCCGTGCCTGTTACTGAGGCTTCGTCGAGCAGCATGTATGCGCCTTTCAACTTTCGCGCTTCGACTTTGTAGAAACGGGTAGTCGAATCGTATTCAAATGTTGCGCCAAGATTTTGGAAGCCGATAAAGTGTGTATCCAAACGTCGCCGGCCGATTTTATCTCCTCCGGGTTTTGGGGTAAACGCTTTTCCGAAACGTGCCAGCAATGGTCCGACAATCATTATCGAACCTCTTAATCCTGTTGCTTTTGCGCGGAACTGCGGAGTTTGAAGATACTCGAAATCTACCGTTTTAGCTTCGAACGAATATGCCGTTTCCGATATTTTTTCGACAATAACGCCCATTGCGGACAACAATTCAATCATGCTGTTGACGTCCAAAATGGAAGGCACATTTTCGACAGTAATCTTATCTTCGGTAAGCAACACAGCGCAAAGCGTTTGCAACGCTTCGTTCTTTGCTCCCTGGGGAACGATTTCCCCGCGTAAAGACAATCCGCCTTTTACTTCGAACGTTGACATGCCGTCAGCATTTACTTTTTCTTTTTTGTTTTTTTGCTGCCGTTATTGCTGCTGCTACTTTTTGAAGCAATAGGAGTAACGTTGCTTGTATTCAGATTGTAAGCCGCCGACAGTTTGAGGTTTTCCGGGATTCGGATTTTTCCGCCCGAAAGAAAGGCTATATCTCTGAAAATGATATCATCGCTTACTGTTTCCTTATTCCATGTAACGTACAATTTTTTCATGTGATTGGCAAGCATGAGCAGCGATTTTTCCTTCAGTTCGGAGTCTTCGGCTTTTGCTATTCCGTTTATCATCAACTGAATATTTCGTCCATAATGCCGCACTCTGATTGATTCCGATGCGTAAGGAATTATATGTATCGGAGTATTAAAACTTTCCCTTGTAGGAATAGGATACGGGGAATCGATATCTATCTTGAAGTCAGACATTATATGTACATGGTCCCAAAGTTTGTGTTTGAAATCGTTTACATCTCTCAAATGAGGGTTCATTCCTCCCATAACAGCGATAACGGCGCGTATTTGCCTGTTTCGTTCGTCACGGTCTTCGATTGTAGTAACCCAATCGACCATTTTGTGAATAGAGCGACCGTATTCGGGAAGCGCTAATTTTTTTCTTTGCGTATTATAATCCATAATAATAACTATTTATAATAAAATATCGTCTGATTCGAATTTGAATCCCAGACGTTTACCTGTTTGCAATTTTCCGTTTTCGATTTTTGCGTTCAATTGTTCGACTGTTGCTATTTTCACAGTGTCGTAGGGAGGTGTCAGCAGGTCGAAATGTAAAGCGTAATGTATTGCTTTTTCGAGAATTGTCTTGATTTCGTTTTCGTCTATTATCTGGGACGAAAAGTTGTTGAGACAGTTCATTTGCCGTTTGCCTTCTACGAAAAAATGTTTTTCGCGGTTGATGAATATTCGTCCGATAAGGTATCCCAAATCGCTTATTCTGTTGTATTTAAACGAATCGGCGAGGAAATTGTAGATGCTGATGATTCCACAATACGAGTTCAAACGGTTTTTTTGCACGTATGAGGTTTTCCACACCAAATGGTCTCTGTCGAACTCGAAGACATTGGAGTGCATACTGAAAATCAGGATGTCTTCGGCAATTTTGGCTTCCGCTTCGAATTTGCCTCTGTCTCTGTAATCGAGTTTGATTCTGCGGTCTGTGTCGAGAATTTCGTCGTTTATATCATTTATCAGTTCATGTAACACGTCTTTAAGCGTCGAAAAAGTTTCGAACGTGTTGTCGAAGACTAATTGTTTGGCTGCCGATTTTTCTTTCAGCATTGCGACAATATCGTCTTTTCTGTTTTGTTCCGGATGATTTTCACTTTTCATTTTGGGTTATATTTTGTTTTTTCTTCTTCGTTTGGCGACAAGTTTATAAAAATCCGCGTATTTGTCGATATATTCTTCCGGCGACTGGTAATCGAGGACATGTTTCTTGTTTTCAATCGCATACTGAATATATTGTTCATTCACGTTTGGCGCCGCCACGATAATGCCGTCTGCAAAATTAATGCACATTTTGACAAAATTTTCGAACGTCGGTTCGGTCATTATTTCCAAATCTTTGTTTTTGACGCCGTCGTTCACGGCTTTTAGCTTGAACTCTTCGTCGAATGTTTCCGGCGTCGGCTCGTCGTACAGCGAGAGGATTATTCTCGAATCGGTATACAAGGGGTCGTCTCTGAAAGATTTCCGCATGAATAACGCCAAAATAAACGAAAACCACCCGTGACAATGAACAATGTCGGGCGACCAGCGAAGTTTGCGAACGGTCTCCAAAACTCCTCTGACAAAGAATATTGAACGTTCGTCGTTGTCTTTGAACCATTCTCCGGCTTCGTCTCGATATAATGTTTTCCTTTGAAAATAATCATCATTATCAATGAAGTATATCTGCATTCTTGCCGCAGGTATAGATGCAACTTTAATTATCAAAGGATGATCGGCATCGTTGATAACAAGATTTAAACCCGACAGACGAATTACTTCGTGCAACTGGTTTCGACGTTCGTTTATACAACCAAAACGCGGCATGAATGTTCTGATTTCGAAGCCTCTTTCTTGAATCGCCGAGGGCAACTGCTGACATACGCTCGCGACAGGACTTTCGGGCAAATACGGGGAAATTTCTGAGCTAACAAACAATACTCTCGGACTTTCCATCTGCTTTAATGTATTTATTAAACAATCTCATCAAATATAAAATTGGGTGCAAAGGTAATAATTTTTTTGGAAAACAAAATAATTACTCGCCTATTTTTATCCGATATAATTAATTTACTGATAAATAAAAATTCATTGTCTCCCGTATTTTTTTATCAAAAACCGGAAAACACCGGACAAAAACTTGAAAAATATACCCGTTCTATTCTATTTCGACAGGACGCTCGTAGATGTCTCTGCCGTACAATTTGTCGGTCGGCTCGCCGGCCTCGTCTACCAAATAACGGTTGATAGTCAATTTCAGTATCGCGCCTTCGTCGAACGAACATGTACCATAGTATCTTTCAGGAGAATAACCTGTCGCAGGATCCAATGGTTTCCATGCTTCTCTTAAAGTATCAATCTTCAAGATTTTATTCCCTTCGTCGTCCAAAATTTCGTTGCCATCCGAATCTGTCAAATAATAACTGTGCAGTACATCAACGGAATCCAAAACTCGACGAACGAACAATACGTTGTTCTGCAATCTGAAAAAGAACGAAGAATCGTAACGTCCTCCCGAGTAGAACAACAAAAGATCCTCGCCTTCAAATTTCCTCGCCGTAATAAATTTTGCCCTGTGAGAAATAACTCTCACCGTATCAACGTACGACTCAACAAGCGTCCACGTGCCTTCAAATACAGGACCTCGCTTTTCTTCATATCTTTCGCTGCATGAAACAAAACATATCGACGCTATTAATAGCACTAATCCAATCTTTTTCATATCTTTATACTAATATTATTCATAACTATTACGGCACAAAGTTACTCATTTTTTGTATTTTGATACTGTTTTGAATGTTAAATTTGATTAAATTTTGCAAACGAATAATAAGTCGTTGATATAATGATTTAATTACCAAAGAATAACAACGTGTTCCGCGAAGAAAATTTTTCAGATAAAAATTGTAAAAACCGTAAAATAGCGAAGGTTTAATTATTTGATGTACCTTTGTACCGTAATTTATTAAAAAAATGTACGTGTATGAAAAATAATTTTATTGTTATTGCGTTGATTGTCTCATGTTTATCCGCATGTAACCGTCCTGCGACGCAGAAGGAAGAATGGATACAATTGTTTAACGGAAAAGATTTGACAGGCTGGACTGTCAAGATAAAAGGTTATCCGGTGGGTGAAAATTTCGGAAACACTTTCTATGTTGAAGACAGTATTCTGAAAGTCAAGTACGACGCTTACGGCGATGATTTCGCAAGCCGGTTCGGTCATTTGTATACAAATCAGTCGTATTCGCATTACAAACTGCGTGTAGAATACCGTTTTGTCGGCGAACAAGCCAAAGAAGGTCCTGGCTGGGCATATCGCAACAGCGGGGCGATGCTACATGCGCAAGCTCCCGAAACAGTGGCTTTGGAACAGGATTTTCCCGTGTCGGTAGAAGCTCAAATGCTTGGCGGCAACGGAACAAACGAGCGTAAGACGGGAAATGTCTGTACTCCGGGAACCGAAGTCCATATCAATGGAGAACTGTACTTGGGACACTGTTATGAGTCGACATCCAAAACGTATCATGGCGACCAGTGGGTTACGCTCGAAATGATTGTACTTGGCGACAGCATCGTACATCATGTGATGGAAGGAGATACTATCTTGACATACACAAAACTGACCGTAGGAGGCGGGAGCGTCAATCCGAAACCGAATATCCCCGACGGAGCTTTGTACGAAGGTCGTATTGCTTTGCAATCCGAAAGTCACCCTGTCGAATTTCGTAAAGTAGAACTCTTGTTAATCGAAAAAAAACCTTAACTTTGCACCGTAAAAGAAATATAAATGGCACATTATTTTGAGTCAAAACGAAAAATTCGAACACAATGATAAAAACTGCCGCAAATTACGGGATTATTTTGGGTATTGTCATGATTGGTATACAGATAGTGAGTTCTATCGTAGGAATACCTTTGTTGGTGGTCGTGGCATATGTCATCGGAATTATGTATACAACAGCTGTTTACCGTGACAAATATTTAGACGGAACTATCAGTTACGGAAATTCCCTGCTCTTTGGGATTCTCGTTTCCGGCTTCACTTTCATTATTATAGGCGTATATCTATATGTGTTTATTTCGTTTAACAGAGACGAGTTCAGACAAATTTTTAACACAATATTAGAAAACATGAAAACGCAAGGATATCCTGTATCCGACATACAGGAAAGTATGATGTATAACCCTGTATTTCTGATTGTCTCGTACCTGTTTACCGGTCTGTTAGGCGGGTTGGTTGTCTCGGCGATTACTTCGATTTTTACTAAAAAAAAATAACATGGATATCTCAATAATCATACCTTTATATAATGAAGAAGAATCTATCCCACACCTGATTGAATGGCTCGAACGGGTTATTTCCAAACATGGATATTCGAGCGAAATCATCATGGTAAACGACGGCAGCAGCGATTCGTCCTGGGAAGTCATAGAACGTCTCGCTAAGGACAACAATAATATCAAAGGTATAAGTTTCCGACGCAATTATGGGAAATCTGCCGCGCTTCATTGCGGTTTTCAGGCGGCGCAAGGAGACGTTGTCATCACTATGGACGCTGATTTACAGGACAGTCCCGACGAAATCCCGGAGCTTTACCGGATGATAATCGACGAAAACTACGATTTGGTTTCGGGATGGAAAAAGAAACGGTACGACAACACTTTTACAAAAAATATCCCGTCGAAAATATACAACGCCACTGCCCGTAAAATCTCCGGCGTCAAACTCCACGACATGAATTGCGGATTGAAGGCGTATCGAAAAAACGTTGTGAAATCTATAGAAGTTTACGGAGAAATGCACAGATATATCCCAATAATCGCCAAATGGGCAGGATTTTATAATATCGGCGAAAAAGTTGTGGAGCATCGCGCAAGACAATACGGCAAAACGAAGTTCGGACTTAGCCGCTTCATCTACGGATATTTGGACTTGCTCACCATAATATTTATCTCTAAATTCAGGAAAAGCCCGATGCATTTTTTCGGAACCGTTGGAAGTCTGATGTTTCTGCTCGGGCTTCTGGCTGCCGCCTGGTTGGGCATATACAAGATATACAGCGTGTCGAAGGGAATACCGGCAACTTTGGTTACTAACAACCCGTATTTCTATATAGCTTTGACAGCTATGATTTTAGGGACGCAATTGTTCCTCGCCGGTTTTTTAGCGGAACTGATTTCGCGCAGTTCTTCCGAACGAAATAACTATCTGATAAATAAAACTATTTAATTTAATAAAATATTATTTGATATGGCTACATTTGAAACTAAGTATTTGGGTAATCTCCGTACGGAAATCACTCATTTGCAATCGGGAAACACTCTCACTACAGATGCTCCCACCGATAATCACGGAAAAGGCGAATTTTTCTCGCCTACCGATTTAATTGCTTCGTCGTTGGGCAGTTGTATGCTGACCATCATGGGTATAGCTGCGAACACACATGGATTTAATATCGACGGCGCTTTTATGGAAACAACAAAAGTGATGGGGACAAATCCTCGACGGATAGTGGAATTAGTTATCAAACTCACTTTTCCCCACAACAACTATTCCGAAAAAGAGTTGAAAATACTCAAAGCCTGCGCACGCGAATGTCCGGTAGCAAACAGTTTACATCCCGATTTGAAACAAACCGTATCGTTTGTGTTTAAAGAATAACGCTATGCCGACCAAAATACTGGACGGTTTGATTGGTCTGGTCTTTCCCAATTATTGTGAAGTCTGCGGAACTCCACTTGTACGGGGCGAAAGGTATGTGTGTCTGGCCTGCCTTTACAAAATGCCCCGTACAAGATTTTGGGAAAAAGAAAATAACGATATCGAAAAACTGTTTTTGGGAAAAATAAATATCGAACGGGCATGCTCGCTGTTCTTTTTTCGAAAAGGTAGCGACTATCGCCTTGTAATACACAAATTGAAATATAAAGGCAAATATGCTATCGGATTACGCTTGGGCGAAGAACTGGGCGCCTGTCTCGAAAGTTCCAGCCTGTATAAAAATGTCAGCATGCTTGTGCCTGTACCCCTGCATCCTGCAAAAGAAAGAATAAGAGGCTACAATCAAAGCGAATTTATCGCCCGCGGTATTGCAAACGTAATAAACCGCCCAATAGAAAAACATAACCTTATACGAACAAAATATACCGAAACTCAAACTAATAAAAATGCATCCGAACGCTGGGAAAATGTCCAGTCGGTTTTCGATGTGAAAAACTCATCGAGACTGAACGGCGAACATATCCTGTTGATTGACGACGTCATAACAACCGGCTCAACTATCGAATCCTGCGCTTCAACTATCTTAAACAGTTGCTCTTGCAAGGTCAGCATCGCTTCTATAGGATACGCCTCAGGATAATTGTCCGAATCGGGGATTTTCAGGATGTTGTTGTTTTTTAACGGTAGAGCGGAAAGACTTCGACAATAAGTCTCCCCCTACCCTCTCATAAACCGTACGTGCGGTTTTCCCGCATACGGCTTTCGTGTAACTTTCGTCGGAAGCGCTCTTCAGTAGAACTCAACGCCCGTATGCGCCTGTCGTTCCGGATTTCCGGAGTAATTAATTATTTACAATAACGAGATGCGACAATTTGAAATAAATGCCCCAAATAAAAAATAAAAAAATAAAAAAACGCCGCATTAATTAAAAAGTATTACCTTTGCAGCGTTTTTTAACAGGTGAGTTTACGTTTTATGTATTGATTATGTGGTGTTTCAATACTCAAAAGGGAAACACGCCACATAGATTTATAGATGACAAATTTTGAAATTCAGGGATTAAATCCCGAAATCCTCAAGGCAATTAAAGATTTAGGATTTGAAACTCCGATGCCTGTACAGGAAAAAGTTATACCCGTTATGCTCGAGAGCGATAGAGATATTATCGCTCTGGCACAGACTGGTACAGGAAAAACAGCGGCATTTGGTTTGCCGTTGATTAACATGTCTAATACCTCGCAATCGGCAGGTATACAAGTACTCGTACTTTGCCCGACAAGGGAATTGTGTTTGCAGATAACCGACGATTTGAACAGTTTTTCCAAATATCTGCCGGATATACATATTTTGCCCGTGTATGGAGGCGCAAATATTGAAAATCAGATACGCGCCTTAAAAAAAGGAGTGCAGTTCGTTGTTGCAACTCCGGGTCGCATGTTGGATTTAATCAACAGGAAAGCGGCAGATTTGAGCGCCGTCAAAAACGTTGTACTGGACGAAGCCGACGAAATATTGAACATGGGTTTTATCGACAGTTTGAACGACATACTTAAAGTTGTACCGAAAGAACGCCGGACATTACTGTTTTCGGCGACAATGCCCGACAGAATCGCAAACATTGCCGAAAATTACATGAACAATCCTCTGGAGATAGTTGTCGGCTCGCGCAATTCGGGTTCGGAGAACGTCAAACACTTATGTTACACCGTCAGCAGCAAAGACAAATACAAGGCTCTGAAAAGAATTGTCGATTACAATCCCAATATCTACGGAATCGTCTTTTGCCGTACAAAACGCGAAACCGGCGAAATCGCCGAAAAGCTCATCAAAGACGGTTATAACGCCGAAGCGCTACATGGAGATTTATCGCAAGCGCAACGCGACTATGTGATGCAAAAATTCCGTATCGGCAACATCAAACTGCTTGTAGCTACCGACGTTGCAGCAAGAGGTTTAGACGTCAGCGACCTCACTCACATCATCAATTTCAACCTGCCCGACGACATCGAAACATACAACCATCGAAGCGGACGTACGGGACGCGCCGGTAAAACAGGAACATCGGTTGTGATTGCCGGTCTGAAAGACAAATCCAAACTCAGACAAGTCGAAAAAAGCATCAATAAAAAGTTTGAGCACAAGGAAGTTCCGAAAGGTAAGGATATATGCGAAAAACAGCTGTTTAGCCTTATCGACCGAATGGAACACGTAGACGTTGACAACGAAGAAATAAACAACTATTTGCCCGCAATTTTCAAAAAACTCGAATGGTTGGAAAAAGAAGATATCATCCGCCGATTTGTGTCGCTGGAGTTCAACCGGTTTCTCAACTATTATAAGGATGCCGAAGATTTGCAAGCCGCCAAATCGGACAACGACAGCAAAGACAGAAGCGCCAAAAACGAGGGTCGAAAAAGCGGCAGAAAATCGGATAAATTCGGGAACGATACTCAAAAAGCAAGCAGAAAAGCAGAAAGAGGCTTTACCCGCCTGCATCTAAATATCGGCAAAAAAGACGGGCTGTATCCCAATGTGCTCATCGAACTTATCAATAAGACCGAATCGGGCAATAAAGTAAAAATAGGAAAAATAGACCTTACTAAAAAGGATACGTACTTCGAAATAAAGTCCGACCAGGCAAACTCTTTGTTGAACGATTTGAAAAATGTCTTCTACAAAGGACGCAAAGTAACAGTAAAAGCTGTGTAATGAACCAGGTTGTTTCAGGTAATGAATAGACAGGCAGATATCTTATTTTCATCAATATACAATATTGTGAAAGAATATTTGTCGAAGAAATTTGTTGAATTAAAAAAATATTCATTACCTTTGCAGCCCCATTTTAAGGGAATATATTAGGACACAATTATAAGTATTAATTAAAAAAGAAAAAAGGTAAAGTGAACACTTTAAGTTACAAAACAGTATCGGCAAACGCATCAACGGTTACAAAAACCTGGTACGTTATAGATGCCACTGATGTCGTTTTGGGGCGTCTTGCGTCGCGAGTAGCGTTAATTCTGCGAGGCAAAAACAAACCGGACTTTACCCCTCATGTCAATTGCGGTGATAATGTGATTATTCTCAACGCCGACAAAATCCGACTGACGGGTAAAAAGCGAACAGACAAGGTGTACGTACGCCATACCGGATATCCGGGTGGTCAACGTTTTGCTACTCCCAACCAATTGTTGGCAAGCAAACCGAACGCCGTGATAGAAGCTGCTATTAAAGGTATGCTTCCGAAAAACAAACTTGGTTCCAAGTTATTTCACAATTTGTATGTTTATGCAGGAAACGAACATCCTCATGAAGCGCAACAACCAAAACAAATTACATTAAAAGAAATTTAAATTGACAATGGAAGTAATTAATGCACTTGGAAGACGAAAAGCTGCTATTGCCCGGGTCTATTTAACAGCCGGGACAGGAGTTATTACAATCAATGGACGCCCCTTAGACAGTTATTTCCCTTCGCAACTGTTGCAATATGTGGTTAAACAACCGCTTATGGTAACCGACAACGAAGGCAAATACGACCTGAAGGTCAATCTCAACGGAGGCGGAATCACAGGTCAGGCAGAAGCGTTGCGATTGGGTATTGCCCGCGCTATCTGTAAGATAGATGCGGAAACATTCCGTTCGACTTTGAAATCTAACGGATTTTTGACACGCGACCCGCGCCGGGTTGAACGTAAAAAACCGGGACGTCCGGGAGCGCGTAAAAGATTTCAATTTAGTAAACGCTAACAAAATGCAGTTTTTCTTAAGCACAACACCGGTTATGAATTATCGTTCAATATTTGCGATAATGCCGTGTTGCGGAAAATTTTTCCGATTGGACAGTCAATCCACTACGCGAAAAATTGAGGTAAAGAGTTTAAAAATTAAGTAATTAAAAAAAAGAATTAAAAAAAATGTCAAAGACAACATTCCAGGATTTACTTGATGCAGGCGTTCATTTCGGACACATGAAAAGAAAATGGAACCCAAAAATGGCTCCCTATATCTTCATGGAAAAGAACGGAATCCATATTATCGACCTGCATAAAACCGTTGTAAAAATAGACGAAGCAGCGAAAGCGCTGTATAATATCGCCCGTTCGGGACGAAAAGTGCTGTTTGTCGCTACAAAAAAACAGGCAAAAGATATTGTTGCGGAAAAAGTAAAAGCTATTGATATGCCTTACGTTACAGAACGCTGGCCAGGCGGTATGCTTACAAATTTCCCTACCATACGCAAAGCCGTAAAAAAAATGAACACTATCGACAGAATGTTTGCCGACGGAACGTTCGAAACACTGTCGAAACGCGAAAAATTGCAGATTTCGCGCCAAAGAGCTAAATTAGAGAAGAACTTGGGTTCTATTGCCGACCTCTCGCGTTTACCCGCAGCTCTCTTTATCGTTGATATCCAAAAAGAAGCTAATGCGGTGAAAGAAGCTAAACGGCTGAATATTCCGGTTATTGCAATGGTTGATACTTGCTGCGACCCCACAAACATCGATTTTGTGATTCCGGCAAACGACGACGCCGCCAAATCAATCGAATTGATAGTAGGCATAGCCTGCAATGCAATGCAGGAAGGTCTCGACGAAAGAAAAGGCGAAAGAGAAAAAGACGAACCGGTAAAAACTGATGAAACAGCCTCGCCGGCACGTAAAATAAGAGCCCGTAAATCGAAAAAAGACTATCCACGCGAATCACGTGATAATCGCTCATAGTCCCATAAGTATTATAATATTAATTTCATAGATAAGGAGATTTATTTATTATGGCAGAAATAAAAGCAACAGATGTTGCAAAACTGAGAAAAATGACCGGAGCAGGCATGATGGACTGTAAAAATGCTCTTGCCGAAGCTAATGGAGATTTTGACCGCGCACAGGAAATTATACGCGAAAAAGGAAAATTAGTCGCCGCGAAACGCGCCGACCGCGAAACTACCGAAGGCGCTGTGATTGCCAAAGTCGACAGCAATTCGAAAGAAGGTATTTTGGTAGCTCTCGGCTGCGAAACGGATTTCGTTGCTAAAACAGACGATTTCAAAACGCTGGCAAACAAAATTGCCAATGCTGCAATCGGCGCTTTACCGGAGACAAAAGACGCGCTCGAAGCGATTACCGTCGACGGTTCGACTATAGCGCAACTGATTAGCGACCAAACAGGCAAAAGCGGAGAAAAACACGTAATCGCTTCATACGAAAGAATTTCGGGTGAACATTTGGTGTTTTATATCCACATGAACAACAAACTTGCTACTATCGTCGCTTTCAACAAGAACGTCCCGGTCGAAGCCGGAAAAGACATAGCAATGCAAGTTGCCGCAATGAATCCTGTTGCAGTCGATAAAAGCGCCTGTCCGCAGGCAATCGTTGAACGCGAGCTGCAAATCGGTAGAGAACAGGCGCGTCTCGAAAATAAACCGGAAAACATGATAGAGAAAATTGCCGAAGGTAAATTGAATAAGTTCTTTAAAGAAAACACATTGATATCTCAAGATTTCATTAAAGACCAAAAAATTTCTGTCGGTCAATATCTTAAAAGTGTTGACCCCGAAGCGGCGGTTACGAAATTCGTACGCTTCTCTTTGAATGATTAAAGTTTTCATATATAAAAAATTTTAAATTGTTAGTAAATATTAATGTTGAAGACTGCCTATGCACAGGGCAGTCTTCTTTTTTTATTCCGGTAATATGCTGATATGTTGTTGTCTCGATAAAATATTTCGATATTTTTTCGCAGTCTTCAAATTTTGCTTAAATTTGCCGCCCGAATATGTTATTAAAATTCCGAATGACACAAGAAGAACTTTTTAAAAAATTGATTGCGCACTGTAAAGAATATGGGTATATCTTCCCTTCGAGCGAAATATACGACGGTCTTGGCGCTGTTTACGATTATGGACAAAACGGGGTGGAGTTGAAAAACAACATCAAACGTTACTGGTGGGAAGCGATGGTGAAATTGCACGAAAACATAGTTGGCATCGATTCTGCGATTTTTATGCATCCGAAAATCTGGGAAGCCTCCGGACATGTAGGAGCGTTCAACGACCCTCTAATCGACAATAAAGATTCGAAAAAACGTTATAGGGCAGACGTTTTGATTGAAGAATACATTGCGAAACTGGAGGAAAAAGTAGAAAAAGAAGTTGCAAAAGGAAAGAAAAAATTTGGCGACACTTTCGACGAAACTCAATTCCGCTCCACGAATCCCAACGTTCTCCGTAACGTCGAAAAAATCGAGGAAGTCCGAAACAAAATGAAAATCGCTCTAAACTCCGGAGATTTGAACCGGTTGCGAGATATTATTATCGACTGTGAAATAGCCTGCCCAATATCCGGCACACGAAACTGGACGGAAGTACGGCAATTTAACCTGATGTTTTCGACACAAATGGGCTCGGTGAGCAACGATACGAATCTGATATATCTGCGTCCCGAAACAGCGCAGGGAATATTTGTGAACTTTCTCAACGTCCAGAAAACCGGAAGAATGAAAATACCTTTTGGCATAGCTCAAATCGGTAAAGCGTTCAGAAACGAGATAGTTGCACGCCAATTTATATTCCGTATGCGCGAATTTGAACAGATGGAAATGCAGTTCTTTGTTCGTCCGGGCGAAGAAATGAAATGGTACGAATATTGGAAAAACATACGTATGGAATGGCATCGTTCTCTGGGTTTCGGCAATGATAAATATCGTTTTCACGACCACGACAAACTTGCCCACTACGCCAACGCCGCCGCTGACGTCGAGTTTAATTTCCCGTTCGGATTTAAAGAAGTAGAAGGAATACACTCGCGAACGGATTTCGATTTGGGAAATCATCAGAAATTTTCGGGTAAAAAAATACAGTATTTCGACCCCGATACTAACGAAAGTTTTGTTCCTTATGTCGTCGAAACTTCGATAGGCGTCGACCGTACTGTGTTGCTCGTTCTTTCGGCTGCATACGCCGAAGAGACTGTCGCTAAGGATAATGGCGAAACCGACGAAAGAGTTGTTTTGCGTATTCCTCCGATACTCGCTCCCGTCAAATTCGCTGTGTTGCCTTTGGTAAAAAAGGATGGTCTCCCCGAAAAAGCAAAGGAAATCATGAACACGCTGAAATTCGAATACAAGGGTCAATACGACGAAAAAGACACTATAGGCAGACGTTACCGTCGTCAAGACGCTATCGGCACCCCTTTCTGTATAACGGTAGATAACCGGACACTTGAAGATGACACCGTTACAATACGTTACCGAGATACAATGGCTCAGGAACGTGTTCCCGTAACATCGCTTTCTCAGGTTTTGGATAAATTAATCAACATGAAATATGCACTGCAGGATTTGGAATTAAAAACTAATAAATATAAATAAATTGAAAATTATTATACGATTATTGTTTGCCGCAATTTTTGTGGTTTCGACTTTTGAAGGCTTTTCCCAAAAAATTGATAATGCCGACGTTGCGCTGGGCAAATACCGCCGATTGTTGCATCTTATAAACATCTATTATATTGACACTGTCAATCAGCAACAACTCATCGAAAAAGCCATAGTCTCTACATTGAAAACTCTTGACCCGCACTCGTATTATATTTCAAAAGAG
Source organism: Prevotellaceae bacterium (assembly GCA_031259655.1). Classification (GTDB taxonomy): domain Bacteria; phylum Bacteroidota; class Bacteroidia; order Bacteroidales; family UBA932; genus JAIRLF01. The sequence goes on along the minus strand of JAIRLF010000135.1, from coordinate 1,520 downwards.
GAATATAAGAAAATGTCGGAACCCTTGGAAGGAAATTTTGAAGGTATCGGTATCGAGTTTAATATTCTGGAAGATACGTTGATAGTTGTGTCTCCTCTGTCGGGAGGTCCCTCGGAAAAAGTCGGCTTGATGAGCGGAGACCGGATAATTGGCGTTGACGGACAAACTATCACTAATATCAACCTTACGTTCGAGAAAGTACATTCGTTGCTTCGGGGTCCTAAGGGCAGTCTTATCGTTATAACCGTGAAACGCGGCGGCTCTGTTATGGATTTCGAAATCGCACGCGACAAAATTCCAATCAACAGTCTTGACGCTGCATACGAAATCAAACCGGGCGTTGCATATCTGAAACTAAGCCGTTTTTCTAAAAATTCGATGACCGAAATCGAAGAGGCTTTTGCCAAATTCAAGAATCCCAAATCGTTGATTCTTGATTTACGGAATAATGGCGGAGGATTTATGAACATAGCAAGCGCCCTGGCAGACCAGTTTTTCGACAAGGGAAAATTGCTCGTATATACCGAGGGGCGATTTTTCCCGACCCAAAAGGAAACGTCTACCGAACAAGGATTTTTTAAAAAGGGAAACCTTGTCGTTCTTATCAACGAAGCTTCGGCTTCGGCAAGCGAAATCGTATCGGGCGCAATTCAAGATTTGGACAGGGGAATTATAATCGGGCGACGTTCCTTCGGAAAAGGATTGGTACAGACGGAATTTCCTATGGGCGACGGGTCGGCGGTGCGCTTGACCATAGCAAGATACCACACTCCGTCGGGTCGTGCAATTCAGTCGCCATACGAAAAAGGTAAAACGGAACAGTATTACAAAAATCTCAGCGAAAGGGTCTCGGCAGAGGCGTTCAGCGTCGACAGTATTGTTTTTCCCGATTCGTTGAAATATTATACTTTGTTTAAAAAACGCGTCGTATATGGCGGCGGCGGCATTATGCCCGATATTTACGTTCCTCTGGACACTTCGGCTTATTCGACATACAGCGGCGACCTGAACCGGAAAAGCGTTATCTTCCAGTTCGTTTCCTCATATATCGACAAGCATCGCACGTCTCTTCAATCGAAGTATAAAACCTTCGATGCGTTCAAAAAATCGTTCGTCGTGGACGATAATTTGTTTAACGAAATGGTCACGTTCGGCGAAAAAGAAGGTGTCCCCAGAGATGAACAGGGAATAAAAATATCAGGCAACTATATCAAACAATATATGAAAGCGCTCATTGCCCGTAATTTGTTCGATTCTTCCGCCTATTTCAAAATTATTAACGAAGGCGATAATGTGTTCGAAAAAGCTGTGGAAGTGTTAGATAATTGGAACAAGTACTCTTTCGAAACTAATAGTGCGTTTTAAGCGTCGGTTTTCGCAAATAAATTAGCGGGCGGAGGAGAGAAAAAGTATTATGCATCCCCTGTTACAAACGGCGAGTTGGACATTGACCGTTTGACCAAATCCATCGAAAAGATATGTACGGTAAGTGGCGCCGACATACGCGCCGTTTTGTACGC
>JAIRLF010000088.1 GCA_031259655.1 Prevotellaceae bacterium | reverse complement strand
TTTTCGGAGACCACCTCACACTAATTTGCTCTATGGCAAACAACTGAATATTCTTTACGTCTATTGCAACTTGAAAATCACAGGGACCTGATAAGTTACCTTAACCGGTTTGTTTTGTTGCCGTCCGGGAGTCCATTTCGGGGACTTCTTAACGAGTTCGATAACGCACTCTTCAAGTATCGGGTCTACCTTTCTCAACGATTTGATATCGGAGAGAGTTCCGTCGATATTAACAGTGAACGATACGCGAACTGTGCCTTGCAGATTGTTTTCTATAGCCGCCTGAGGGTAATTATTCGAGAGTTTTGTGTTAATCCATTTAACAAACTCACCGGCATCTTTACCCTGAAACTTGGGCTTCTCTTCTACAATTGCAAAAGGAATAACCTCATCGACTTCTTCAACCTCTTCGACTACCTGTTGCTTTTTCTCAACATAAGCCAAATCTTGAAAAAGGTCGTTCGTTTCCGACTCCGAAAAATCGAACTCCGACGAAATATCCACATCATCCTCTACGATTTCAATCACGTCGGGGATTTGCGGAATCTTGGGGATTTCGGGAGGTGGAGGCGGTTCCTGTTGAGTGATTGGAACTTGTTCCTCTTCTTCAACAATTTCCTGATGGTCTGCAACAAGCAGGCTTTCTGCCTTTTCCCTTGTAGTCCAATTGAATGCAAATAACACTGCGAGTAAAGACACACCTAACCCGATTTCGAAAAACAATGTCTTCTTATTTTGAAGATCCGCTTTTGGTGTTTTTTTTAATTCCATAATTTTAAAAATTTAATTAATTATTACTAAGCGCGACGTCGTATCATTTCATCATACAAAAATCGTGCCAAAATAATATCAAACGCAACCTATTTTACGGGTTGGTTTGCTAAATAATTAATTCTCAAAGCCTGACACCTGCGAAGTTCCTGTTTGACATCAGTAACTATGCCCATTCTTGTCTGCTCATCAATTTTAAACGCAACGGTAAGTTGCGCTCTGTCCGCTTCGGACAGTTGTTCGCGTTTTGCTGCGACAAAATCGCGGATATCGTCCACACTGCTGAACTTGTCGTTGAGCTGCATACGGGTATCCGTACCGAACTTGTCTTGCAAAGCATCCAAAGGCGAGCCTACATTGATGTAGCACGTAAGGTCTTTGCGTTCAAGTTTCGCAATTTCAGTCGCTTCGGGAAGTTTTATTTTGACATTAATTTCTTCCTCTCTCATGGTTGTTGTTACCATAAAGAAAAACAGAAGCATAAATACAATGTCCGACATGGAACTTGACGAATAAGTTCCTGCCGCTTTTTTCTTTTTTCTTATTAATTTCATAATATAAACCTCCTTTTTTACCTGCCTTTTTTACCTTTATCTCTCGGTTCTGCTTCCGATATATTGAGCGGATAAACTCCTCTGACTGCTTCCTGCCGGTCTTCCGTGAGTTTGGCGTACGGAGACTGAAAACGTGATATCGAAAAATCGTCACGAAGTTCTGCATAAGCCTTCATTATTTCGTTTTGAACCGCCATATACATCTTGTAGCTTGTTCCTCTGTCGGTTTGCAGAGAAACAACTCCTTTGCCGACAAGCACTTCCCCTATGAGTTCAATATTTTTGGGCTCTTTTTCGGGTTTATCTCCATCATTGTTCGGATTCTGGAGAAAAGTCTTGACTTCTTCTTTCAGGAACTGAACTTCCATGGGTTTACTGTTAACCAACAATAAATCCATACTGTTAACACGCACCTGCATTATGTTACGTTTATTGATTTCGGGCGGTTTCTCCTGCTCGTCTTCAATCAATGGAGGTAAACGACGGGGCATGCCCAGGTTTTGGTCCATTGTCGTTGTCAAAAGAAAAAATGTCAAGAGCAAAAAAGCAATATCGGCCATCGAACTGGCATTTAATTCCGGTGTTGATCTTTTTGCCATTGTTTACTTTTTTATCTCATTTTAAAAACATTAGCGATACTTGCGCCTATTGTTACAAGTATTGTCGCGGACAGCATAATATAAACGGAGATAAGATTTACGTCCGTAAATTTTATAGTACCCTCGCTAACGGGCGGATGCCCCGGATTAAAGTTCAATGGCTCTCCCGATGCAAAAAGATAGGAGATAACTATCACTATTGCAAAAGCAAGAATACCGACTGCAATGCCTATTGCCGATTTGGGATTTTCAATCACTTGCGGTACAGGCAGGAATATTGTCAGCACTGCGGCGATTCCTACTAATATGTATGACCATATCAGCATAGGATTAATTGCAGTCATCTTTTCTGCCAGATCGGTGGTTGCGCCGCTTCTAACGAATGCCCATATACACAGGAATATTGATATCAGCGCTAATACCCAGAGCAAAATGTTGACAAATTTGTTTGCTTTCCACATGGCTTCTTATTTTGATTTTACGTTGTGTTTCATCAAAATATCTACAAAAGAGATGGAAGCGTTTTCCATGGAATTGACTATGCCATCGATTTTTGAGACAATGTAGTTGTAGAAGATTTGCAGAATAATGGCTACAATAAGACCGGTAACGGTTGTGATTAACGCCACTTTCATACCTCCTGCCACAACTGTGGGAGACATTGTGCCGGCTTTTTCGATGTCATTGAAGGCTTGAACCATACCAATAACTGTTCCGAGGAACCCTAACGATGGAGCCAATGCAATAAACAAGCCTATCCACGGGAGATTGGTTTCCAATTGTCCCATTTGAACCGAACCGTAGGAAACGATTGATTTCTCAACCATATCCAAACCTTCGTCGTTACGGTCTAATCCCTGATAGAAAATGCTTGCTACGGGACCTCTTGTGTTACGGCATACTTCTTTTGCCGCTTCGATTCCTCCTTCTTCCAGCGCAGATTCTACGGAAAGCAAGAGTATCTTGATATTAGTTGTAGCAAGATTGAGGTAAATGATACGCTCAATGCAAAATGCTAAACCTAAAACGAGACACAAAATAATTGGCGTCATAAAGAGAGGTCCTCCATCGATGAACTGCTTTTTTAATTCTTGATGAAGGGGCTCGCTTGGTCCTGCCGGATCTTGTGCCATTGCATATCCTGCATACATGAGGAATGCTGTAAACGCTGTTGAAAACTTTAAAATTCTTTTCATGGCCTACTTTTTTTTAATATTTAAAGATTGTTACTAATTTAATTTCTTTTTTATGTTCTAATTTCAAATAATTCATTTCCAAATATTTCATTTTCATTTCATTTTCATTTTCCTAATCATTCTCTGCGGAGAAAAAGGGATTCGAACCCTTGATACCCTTTTGGAGTATACGCACTTTCCAGGCGCGCGCCTTCGACCACTCGGCCATTTCTCCCTACATCGTTTTTACCCTCGATTTTACTCGTTTTGGGCAACGAAACAGAGCCGCCAAATTACACATTATTTTTTATCTGCAAAAAAAAAATAATTCGCTTTCATATATTATCGTATTAATCAACCCATTGCAGGGGGAATAATTTTTTCAATTTTCCTCTGTATCCATGAAATATTTATGAAACTTACCCCAAAAATGAACAATATTACGAAGCATGTTGTCCATATATCTACGGGTGTATTTTCGATGTTCAAAATTTGGAGGCGCGAGAGGTAAATATTGCGTACAACGACAAAACATACAAAGGCTATTGTGCCGACGGAGGCGTTAAGCATCACTACAAGAATGCTATATGGGCGTGCAAGTTCTCTGCGCGAATAGCCGAGAAGTATCAGATTGCCTAAAGTTTTGCGATTTTTATATATCAACAGGTTGATGCTAAGGAACATTAATCCCATTGCAGGTAATAGTACAAGCAACCCTATTGCGGATATCACTGTGATTATGATTTTCAGGAAATAGGAGAGTTTGCCCTGTTCGCCTTTATTTTCTCTGACGTCGTAGTTCTTCGAGGCGAAAAATTCCGCTATTTCGGGCGCAGCAGGGTTTTTGACTTCGACTATCAGTTTTGATTTGCGGGGTGTTTCTGTCGCTCCAAAGTTGTTGTTTGCCCAATCCATGAATTTTTGAGGGACTAAAATGGTGTTCAGATAGTCCGAAAAGCCGACTATTCGACCGGTGAAAAGTTCGTCTTTCCCTTTTCCGCGGAGCGAAACTTTGAAGTTTACCGTTTTAACAATGTTTTCGGATATTTGCGGCAATCCGCGACTTCCGGCGAATCCGAAGTTGTATAAAGCTAAATAGTCTCTCGGAATGATTACCGGGATGAATTTGGTTTCTGCGTTCCATTTCCAATCTTCGCCGGCTCCGTCCATGATGTTGTCGGGTACGGATTCGAAAAACATTTCGGTCGAGAACCTGGGGATATTTCCGGATGGTTCGATGTACGCAAATACGCTGTACCGACATGGAGTGAAATAATTTAGCGATTTAACGAATGGCTGTGTCGCGATTTCTTCTACTTCGCTGTCGGAAAATATGGTGTTCTTGGAATTGATAGCCGAAAGCGCCGATACTTGTTTCGTGACAATCATGTATTCGCTTTTGAAAAGCCCGCCCGAAGCCGACGAAAAAAGCGGACGTATATCCATCGAAAAACCGAACGCAACAAATATGAGCGTCATCCCCGCCAAGGCTGTAAATGAATACCCTAATAACTGAGGGATACTGAGATTCTGTCGTAAAAGTTTTTTTAACATGTCTTACTTTTAAAGATGCAAAAGTACATGAAAATTTCGAATCAACGAATTCTTTTTTAATCAAACAACAAGAATAATAAACAGAGCCGAAAACCGGACTTGAACCGGTGACCTATTCATTACGAATGAATTGCTCTACCAACTGAGCTATTTCGGCATCGAAAAATCGAAGTGCAAAGGTAAATCTTTTTTTGAAATTGAAAAAAGATTTAGCCCAGATTGAGTGCATTTGACTACGTCGATTTAAAAATTCAAATTGTCGCATCGTCATTGCGAGGTACGAAGCAACCAGAAGTCGTTGATAATAATCTGGATTGCTTCGTCGCTGCGCTCCTCGCAATGACGGAAGGACGGGTTTGCGAGGGCACAGCCCGAAGCAATCCATGTTATCCGTTTAAAAAATCAGTATAGAAGTGAATTTTACAGAGAATCGAAGACTTGTTTTGAGTTTTATGACACAAAACGCTCACATCGGAGTCTCGATTATAAATGTTTATAAAAATGTCATGAAAAAAAGTTTTTGACATTAAAAAAAACACTACTTTTGTGGTTGGAAAAAAGAAAAACATTTGTCCGACAAAGTATTAATTTATGTCCAAAGAAATGGGAACATTAAAGGTAAAAACAGGGAAGATTTACATTAAAACAATCAATATGAGAAAAATAATCGTATCAATCATTGTATTGCTCCATATATCGAGCAATCTTTTTGCACAGAAAGAGAATTTGTTGAGCAGTAAATATTCTGTAACGGAATTAAAACAAATACTCGTTTCACAAGCCGAATGGACGCCTTTCCCGCGCCTTTCCGACCGCGAAGGATGGGCGAAAGCGGATAAAGGCATGTTGCAGGCGTGTATCGAATCGGCAGAATCGTCAATTGATTATGACTGGCCGACGATTCCCGCCACTTTGTCGCTACTGTTTGTTCGTACCGGTAACAGAAGCCAATACGAGTCCGTCAGTTTTAAGAAACGGAATGTACTTGCTACCATGATTATCGCCGAAGTCGCCGAAAACAAAGGTCGTTTTATCGACCCGATTATTAACGGGATATGGTCTATCTGCGAAGAATCGTGGTGGGGTGTTCCCGCGCATTTGCCCGGAGGCAAACAATATGCAGGATTAATGGACATATCCCAACCGTTTATTGATTTGTTTGCCGCCGAAACGGGAAAAGTCCTTGCATGGGCTGACTATTTTTTGGGCGATAAATTCGACGCCGTATCTCCGCAAATTCGCAAACGGATATACAACGAAATCACATACCGTCTGCTTGACCCTTTCATGAAACGCGACCATTGGTGGACAGGTAAAAACGGTTCTATTCCCAACAACTGGAATCCGTGGATTTGTTCCAATCTCTTGAATACGGTATTATTAGTCGAAAAAGACGAACAGAAACGCGTCGATATTGTCGCCGAAATATTGACTGTATTGGACAACTTTTTTAATCCCTATCCGCAGGACGGCGGTTGCGACGAAGGTCCAGGTTATTGGAACGCCGCAGGAGCCGCTCTGTACGACAATATTGTGCTTTTGAATTTCGCCTGTAACGAGGCATTCCGATATGTATATGAAAATGAGAAATTCAGAAATATGGGAAGATATATTTATCTGGTTCAGACAGGCGAAACTTATGTACTGAATTTTGCTGATGCTTCTCACCTCATCAACGTAAATCCCGATATGGTTTACCGTTTTGGAAAGGATATCGGCGACCGCGATATGATGGATTTCGGGGCTTTTTATCACAAACCGGACGTCGCCGCTTCGGCAGGAATACGGAGTTTGTGCGCCCTGTTCATACAGGATGAACTCCGGAATGCAACTAAACGTCTGCCGTTGCCTCAGGATGTATGGTTTCCCGACTTGCAGGTGGCCGCCGCCCGTGACCGGCAAGGAACAGACGAAGGTTTTTATTTCGCAATCAAAGGCGGTCACAACAACGAAAGCCACAATCATAACGACATCGGGAATTATGTAGTATTTTATGACGGACAACCTTTGCTGATTGATGTGGGGTCAGGCAAATACACTGCCAGAACATTCTCTTCCAAACGCTATGACATCTGGTTCAACCGTTCGGATTTCCATAATCTTCCTACTATCAACGGCAAAACGCAGCAGCCGGGACGCAAATTCGAGGCTGTCGATGTAAACCGCCGCACAGGAAAATCGTCGGTTGTATTTTCGTTAGACATTGCGAAAGCCTATCCCAAAGAAGCGGCAGTGAACAGTTGGAAACGAACCCTGACATTTAATCGCGGGAAAAGTGTAGTAATCAAAGATGTCGCCGATTTGCAGAAAGCCGACGCCATCACTCAGCATATCATGACCTGTTATCCGGTAGAAATAACAAAGCCGGGCTGTCTTACTGTTCATTATCAATCGAAAAACGGAAACAGTACAGACTTCATAATTACATACAACCCCAAACAAATGAAAGCGGAAGTAGAAAAAGTGATTCTCTCAACCGAAGAAGACGAAGGAATACGAAGCAAATGGGGTGACAGAATTTACAGAATCAATTTCAATGCAATTGCTCCGAAACTCAAAGATACGTATCTGTTTGAAATAAAAAAGAAGTAACTGTATTAAATATAATGTTATGAAAAAAAGTTCAAGTTATTTTTTTGTTTTATTGTGTTTATTGTTTATCGAATGTAAACAAAAACACATTGATAAAGAAGTAGATATTCCTGTTAAGCTGCATCCGGTTGACCCCGGTATAGCCGAGAAAGTATATGCTTCGAAAATATTCGACAGCATAGTATATATACCGTTAGAAACGACTGCTCAAGCGATTGTGGGCGAAATAACTAAAGTGGAAATCATAGATTCATTAATCTATTGTTTAGACAGACAAACACATGCAATTTGGTGTTTCAACCAAAAAGGGAAATATGTAAATCATATCCATAAGCGAGGACAGGGACCGGGAGAATATGTATCCATATTTGACTTTACTGTCGATAGACTTAATAATCTTATTGCAATACTGGATCGCAATACAAAGAAAATATTATGGTACACTCTTTCCGGTAAATTTGTTAAAAGTACGAAATTAGAAGTAAGCCCAAGTAATTTTGGGTTACTTAATGACAATAAAATACTGGCTTATACGAGAGGCGTAGATATCTTTATGAAAGGTAATGACGGCACGTTAGGCTACAATTATTTTATTATTGACAGTACAGGCAAAACAGATGCTTATTTCCCGTATAACGACGTAACAGACAATCTGGTTGGGAATAAGATAATGGAAGTTAATGACAATAAGGTTTTAGCAACATACGCGGCAAATGATATTATTTACGAATTTGACATGGATGGCAATCTTACCTTAAAACATGTAATTGATTTCGGAAAATATCGTATTCCTCTTGAAAAAACAAAAGATGAAAAATATACTCGTGAGCTTTTCTCCAATCCTCAATATGCACAACGTGCTTCGGTTTATTATTCCGATAATTATTTTTTGGTTACATATTCTTTTGAAGGCAGAGTGCGATTTTGGCTGTGCAATAATAAAAACGATAAAAACATAGTCGGAAGTTTTTTGGAAAACGATATTGATTTTATATCTTTAGCAGACCCAACGCCTCTAACAGTTCGAGATAATAAGATATATTACTTGAAAGACGCTTATTTTATCTTAAAACAAAAACATGACGGTAAACCGGCATATTTGAACATTCCGACTTTATCTTCTCTGAAAGAAGACGATAATGCAGTATTAATGATTGGATATTTAAAGTTTTAAGGGAAACGAAAACATTGTGTTTTGTCGAATACCTCGGTTCAGGAGGTATGGGCGCCTCGGTTCAGGAGGTATGGGCGCATTGATTCAGGAGGTATGGGCGCATTGATTCCTCCCATCATACCCAGTGACATAACATTGCTAAAATAGCTTTTTTTACTTTCATACTAATTTATATTTAATATAAAACCTTTGACCTTTTTAATAATAAATAAGAGAAAAATGTTACGAAAGTTTTACCCTGTTTCTTGATTTAAAATATTTCACGCTATCGTATTCATGAACCTCCCTCCTCGTTATCATGAAGATAACGAGGGCGAATGAATTTATTTATCGTAAAAACTAAAAGTTTGCTGACGTGCGCCGGTAAATTGACATTCTGTTCATTCTTTAATCCTGTAAATCCTGATTCAGATATCTTATTCATACTTCATACTTTTTTATTACTTTTGCACCGAAAATTAATTAAATTCATATTTGTATGAGAACAAAGATTATTATCGTTATATTGTTGCAACTGTTTGTTGCGACATCGCTTACCGGAAGCGGGACGAATCCCGCAAGGGGGAAATGGATAAGTCCCGAACATTCGCAAAGCAAGCCAAATACCTGGCTTATTTTTCGCAAAGACATCAAGTTGGACGTTGCGCCGCCACAATCGCTTACTGCCCGCATTGCCGCAGACTCGAAATACTGGCTGTGGGTCAACGACCGGTTAGTCGTTTTTGAAGGAGGGTTGAAGCGAGGTCCGGCGCGTAATGCTACCTATTACGACGAAGTAGAGATTGCCCCTTATTTGACAGAGGGAGACAATACCGTCGCTGTTCTTGTCTGGTATTTCGGACGGAACGGATTCAGCCACAGCAGCAGCGGGCTGGCGGGATTGTGGTTCGAGGCGACAGCGCCCGGTCTGGAAATCGTTTCGGACGCATCGTGGAAAGGGATGGTATACAGCGCTTACGGGGATACCGACGCGCCGCATCCCAACTACCGTTTACCGGAAAGCAATATCCGTTTTGATGCGAGACGGGAATTGATAGGCTGGAATAAAAAAGCATTTTCGGGAAACATACGCGGCTCGATGATGGTACAGGACATCGAAGACGCGCCGGCAGGACGGCTGATAAAACGTCCGATACCTTTGTGGAAAGATTTCGGGATGACCGAATATACGAAAATCCGAAAATCCGCCGGAGGAGACACGCTGTTTTGCAGTTTGCCGTACAACTGTCACGTTACGCCGTACCTTAAAGTAAAAGCCGCAGCAGCAGGCATTGTCGTCGGGATACGGACGGATAATTACTACGGCGGCAGTTCTCCCAACGTGCGAGCCGAATACGTAACACGCGAAGGCGAACAGGAATACGAAAGTCTCGGCTGGATGAACGGACACGAAGTATGGTATGTGATACCCAAAGGCGTCGAAGCGCTGGAGGTGAAATATCGGGAAACGGGCTATAATGCGGAATTTACGGAGCCATTTCACTGTAACGACTCCTTTTATAACGAACTCTGGAAACGCTCCGCACGAACGCTCTACGTGACCATGCGCGATACGTACATGGACTGTCCCGACCGGGAACGTGCGCAATGGTGGGGCGACGAAGTGAACGAACTCGGAGAAACATTCTACGCTCTGACGCCTCCGGCGCACAAATTAGCGCTGAAAGGCATTCACGAACTGATGAACTGGCAACGCGCCGACGGCGTCATTTTCTCACCTGTCCCGGCTGGTAACTGGAACAGGGAATTGCCTTTGCAAATGCTGGCTTCGGTCGGATGGTACGGCTTTTACACGCAATATTATTACAGCGCCGACAGCAGTTTTGTTTCCGTGATATACGACCGTTTAAAGAAATATCTGCACGAAGTGTGGCAGGTCGACAGCAACGGTTTGGCGATTGAGCGCAAAGGCGACTGGAGCTGGGGCGACTGGGGAGAACATGTCGACATGGGCGTTTTGACGACCGTCTGGTATTATCTGGCGCTTAAAGCCGAACATGCCTTCGCCGTGCAGCTTGCGAAAACCGACGATGCAAACACAATCCTGTCGATGATGAAAAAGATTGAACAGAATTTCGACTCCAAATTCTGGACGGGAACAGCCTACCGTTCGCCCGACTATAGCGGCGAAACCGACGACCGTGCACAGGCAATGGCTGTCGTGTCGGGACTTGCGTCGAAAGATAAGTATACGGCTCTGCTGGACGTACTGAAAAAGGAATATCACGCCAGCCCTTATATGGAAAAATATGTGCTGGAAGCCCTGTTTCTAATGAACGAACCGGTATTCGCCCTGCAACGAATGAAAGAACGATACGAACACATGCTGTCGTACGACGAATATACAACGCTTTTCGAAGGGTGGGGGATAGGCCGTAAGGGGTTCGGCGGAGGAACAATCAATCACGCATGGAGCGGTGGACCGTTGACGCTGTTAAGTCAGAAAGTTTGCGGCATCGAACCCACATCGCCCGGATTCCGCACTTTCCGCGTAGCCCCGCAGATGGGAACGTTAACGGAAGCATCAACGACCGTCGCGTCGGTAAACGGCGAGATTAAGGTCTTCGTTTCCCGAAAAGGACGAAAAATGACTGTCCGCGTAAAAGTCCCCGAGGGCGTAACCGCCGAAATCGTTTTCCCGAAAAGCGAACCGGTTATTGTCGGTCCCGGCGACCATACGATTGTGGGACGATAAAAGCGTTGCGCGGAAGAATTGTAAAACGCGAGTACACTCGCGCTTTCGAAAGACATTATTCGGCATGTCAAAATCAACAAGGGCGCAGACCCATTCGACGATGGATGAATATTTTGATAAAAGAACGTTGCGGGATATAACGGGATATAATAACTCTCTGTAAACAGTTAATGGATAAGTTGCTAAACGAAAAATTTGCTTATCTCATTGAATCGGTTTAATTTTGCGCGTTAAATTTAGTAATCACTTGAGCTGTGTATATGGTTCTTAGAGAGCGGCGGTAACGTCTGCAACCTGCTCAATTTAATTATTGTTGTTTCGATTTTCGGAATTGAAAAAAGTAAAAAAATGACGACACGAAGAGATTTTTTAAGAACAGGCGGTTTGGATATAGCCGCGTTGACATTGACGGACGGTTATTTATCTGCAACGGTTACTCCTTATGTAGACGAATACATCACTAAAAAACCTGCTTTTAGCGAACGAAAATTCAGCTCAAAAGCAGTAGAAGAGACAGTTAAAAGGGTCAGGCAAAAGATTGGAGCCCTAAAACTCGAAAAAGAAAATAAAATTGACTTATTGAACGATTTAATATATTTACAAAAATAACTGTTATGATACAAAGGATACAAACGCTTTATATATTTATAGTTATCGTTTTGCAATCGATATTGTTATCCACTAATATTGCGAAATGTGTTGACCTTTCTTCGGGCAACGAAATAATATACAAAACAATGGATAACTTCCTGATAGCGGCTTTGACCTCATTGACCGCACTGATTCCGGCAATATCGATGTTTTTGTACAAAAAAAGGATATTGCAAATGCGGTTTAACATCTTTAATTCCATTTTGCTGGTGGCATTGCAAGGATTTATTGTGTATTATATTGTCTCATATATCAATAGTGAGACAAGTTCCGTATTCATGATTCAGTCGCTCTTTCCTGTGATTTCACTTATATTAAGTATATTGGCTATCAGGAATATACTTAAAGACGAGTTGTTGATAAGGTCTTTGCACCGATTGAGGTAAAATTGACGTAAAACGGCGAATTAACGTAAAATAAGATTATTTATTTTATTTTAATAGTCCGGTAATTGTTAAAATTCATACCTTTGCACCGAATTTTGACAGGTTAAATGAACATGAAAAAAATAGCGACATTAATTGTATTCGTCTTTTCGACAGTGATTATAAATGCTGAAAAATCGGCGGAGTTACGGGAATTGCTCTATTCGGCTAAAAACGAAGATAAACTTATCTTGCTGAAAATCTTTAATTCAAACTCGGCGGAATTGCCCTTGGATTCGACTTCTTTTTCCGACCGGTTTATCGAAGTTTCGCTGTACGCATCCAATTCTTCCGGCATTGAAATCATTAACGAATACAGGGTTGAAGCGTATCCGAGTATAATTTTGTTAAATTCGAACGGGCATTTGATTTTGCCGGTGAAACAAGTCGATAATCTTGTCGAAGTCGAAGAATATATGGGTAAAGCGTTAACGATGAAACACGAATCAAAACCATTGGCACAGTTCGATTTGGAATACCGGTGTAACAGGATGAATAAAACTTCGCTGTATGAATATATTGGAAAACGCACCTCGTTAGGCTTGGATAACAGCGAAATGATAGATGAATACACTCGTATGACTGCGAGCGGCGAATTGTTGGACAAAAAAATTCTGCTGCTGTTTATCGACGAAAACAATTTCAATATTCCCGGACCGTTTTGCAGTTTTATAGAACAAAATCAGGAGGAAATCAAGCAAACGCTGAAATGTGGCGACGAACGGTTTCTCCGGTTAGCCGAAAAATCGATTGAATATAACTTTCAGAAGATTTGCATGGAAAAAGACGAAGCGGGATTGAGTTATATCGTTGAAATCAAAGCGGATATTCTTAATGCGGGCGACAGAGAAATTTTGCATAACGAATATATGACGCGATATTTCCACAACACGTATCAACCCTTAAAATTAATCGATTACGCACGCAAATATGTCAATGCCGTTCTACAATATAAGGAACAACAGGAAAAAATGTTGTCCGAAAAGAATAAACGGCTGTTTTCGCCTTCGCTAAAAAACAGCGCTACGCGGACTGTGTGCGCTTCGAAATTAAGAAATGCAGCGCAATATGTTGTCGAAATCATGAGCGTTAAATCCGCGCTCAACGACGCATTGTCGTGGTGTCTTAAAGCGGAACAGCTTGCCGGCGACGATAAATACAATATCTACGAAACGCAGGCATATCTGCTCTATAAACTCGGACGAAAAAACGAAGCCCTTGCCAATATGGAAAAAGCTTATAATTCAATTCATCATGATAATATCGAACAAAAGAAAAATGTCGGATTCAATCTTATAAAAATGAAACGCGGAGAAAAAATTTATTAATAACATTATATATAGTATAAAAGAATATGAAAAAAAATGGAAAATTAACAATCGCCCTTAGCATTATTGTCGCTGTATTACTGTGTTTTGCTCACACGGGTTTTGCGGGATTTAAACTGTTTGCCCTTCGACAAAGCAAAAAAAGTAATCCTCATTGCGAAAACTGTAAATTTTATATCAAGAATCTGGAATTGCCGCATACGCCGAACAGTCTGGAATATGTGCCCGAATCGAAGGTAAGCGTCATTTACGACGTTGACGTCGACGGCGACGGTATACCTAACAGATTCGACGACTGTCCTGCTACTTTCGGCTTGACATCGCTGAACGGATGCCCTCCTGTCGACCAGACAAAGTCCATATCGTACGGAAATCCTACCGTGCGACTGAAAGAGAGTGATTTCAATTTATTGGTCGAGGTTTTCGGCAACCTTGAGTTTAATGGCGCTCAGCAAGCTTTGAGCAAAAAGTCTCAAACGCAATTGAACGATTTAGTGAAATTTTTGAAAAGAGAAAAACGATTGTTTTTGTATATCTCGGCTTACGTCAATCTCGGTAACAACAGGATGCAAAACTATTACGTGTCGGAGGCAAGAGTGTTGTCGGTCAGCAATTATCTGATAAAAAACGGTATCGATAAACACCGTATCGGAACTATGTTCTTCGGAGATATGATGCCCGTCGTGGATTTGCCCGCTACACGTTTCGAAGTGGAAGTCTGCGATAAAAAGAAAAACTGACCGGAATTTACAGAATTTTAGAATTGAACAGAATAGTTTAATACTGCAATGCATACGATTTCTGACAAGTTGTCAGAAAATGTTCTTGGAATGCAATAATCCGGCGACATTAATTATAAGAAGCTGTGAAGATTATAACCACAAAGTCGCATAAGTAACACGAAGAACTTCGTTTGCCTATGCGCCCTTGTGGTTAAAAAGACACCCGTAAAAAGGGAATTTTGTCGTATACCCAAATCGGAGAATGTTCGGTATCAGCCGACTTACGCTTTAATTCTTTTCCTCAGTATAGCGACGGTATAATCTTGCAATTTCACTTCGTCAACGTCTCGATAGATAGCTTTAGCCGTTTTCATAATCAATCGCAAACTGCTCCACAAATCGTTGAATTTGTCGATATTTTCGACAGTCAATCTGTTACGTTTGTTCATCAATGCGTTTTGTTTTTCCTTCAGAGTGCGGATATCCTGCAAGAGAGAATTGATTTCGTCAATCAGCGTTGGTGTCATGCCCTGCGCTTCCAGTACCGGCAAATTACGTTGTACTGCGGTCATCGATATTTGCATACTCGAGAGTAATTCTTCGATATTTCCTCCGTAGATATTTGATTTAACCTTTTTCAGACCTGTTTCTTCCACAGCAATATCCAACTTTTCGGCTCCCTGTTTAAGGTATCCTTCCAAAACGGTCAACTTAATGCGAAAAGTTTTGGATTTGCTATAGAGTAGATGTGTTATGCCATTCAGTTCTTTCGAAACAATTGTCAACTTTATCAGCTCCATACACACTTCAATTTTCGACCTTACTGTTGCGAAATAATCAATAGTAAACATAGTCGAATAGCCGTTAAAATCGTTGATATCTCGTTCGGCGCTGCTCACAACATATTCCCCAAGCGCGGGAATTTCCTCCATTTTACATGTAAATTTCTTAGTACTCATACGGTATTATTTTTTTATATTTTATTTCATCATTTTCGCATATTCTTCGCGATGATTATGATTGTGTTTCCCTTTCCGGCAAATGCATGCGCCAAAATATTCAATTCACACAACAGCAAAACGTTTGTTGCGTTAAAATTACTTGCACATATCGACCCTTTTACGTACATAATCATTCAAATATCTTCTTTAACTCAATATAAATGCAGGCACAAAGATAAGAAAAGTTTTTTTATTTACTACGAATTATGAATCAAAAAATATAAACTTACGACTTGTTTGAGATTTTATGCCTTAGACATAGGGTTTTATAGAAAATCATACCGCAAAGTTTTGTCAGGCGACAGCTATTTTTAGTTTTTAGCCCGAAGTGTATATCGTTAATTTCGCGTTTAACTCCGGTAATAGTAAAAGCGTGATGTGACAGCCGAATTAAATCCGGCGCAACGTTGAAAAAAAGATTCTAAAGCGAAACTCCGGTTTATCTGTGGAAATCCATAACGCTTATAACTTTGTGTTTTTTGCAGTAAAAACAAGATATTCCGCGATTTGAATTGCATTTAGCGCTGCGCCTTTGCGTATCTGGTCGCTGACCGTCCAAAACGCCAATCCGTTAGGGTGTGTATAATCTTTGCGTATGCGTCCCACATAGACATCGTCGCATCCGGCGAGATGAAACGGCATCGGATATTTTCCATTAGCGGGGTCGTCGAATAAAGTTACTCCGGAAGCGGATATAAACGCTGTTCGAACCTCGTCCAATGTCAGGGGAGAAGATGTTTCGCACCATATTGCTTCGGAATGAGCGCGCATAACAGGTACGCGAATCGCCGTAGCGCTGACCGATATATCGGAGTGCATGATTTTTCGCGTTTCGTTGTGCATCTTCATCTCTTCTTTTGTATAACCGTTATCGGTAAACACATCTATCTGAGGAATAAGGTTAAACGCCAACTGGTATTTGAACTTTTCGACAGTTGGGTCTGCGCCGTTCAACACTTGCGATGATTGAAATTTCAACTCTTCCATTGCAGCTGCGCCTGCGCCGCTTGCCGATTGATACGTAGCAATGTGTACCCGTTTGATGTGCGACAGTTTTTCGATGGGATTCAGAGCCACGACCATTTGTATGGTGGTACAGTTAGGATTTGAAATAATGTTGCGGGGACGATTGTGTGCGTCTTCGGCGTTGACTTCCGGAACGACCAACGGCACATCCTCGTCCAAACGGAACGCACTTGAATTGTCTATCATCACTGTTCCGAATCGGGTGATATCCGGAGCATATTCGCGCGAAACGCTTGCGCCGGCAGATGTAAGAGCTATGTCGACTCCCCGGAAATCGTCGTTATGTTTCAATTCCTTGACTTTTAACTTTCCGCCACGAAACAGATATTCCGCGCCTGCACTGCGTGCAGAACCATATAAAACCAACTCGTCCACAGGAAATTTACGTTCATCTAACAACTTAAGAAATTCCTGACCTACTGCTCCGCTAACGCCAACTATTGCAACTTTCATATTTCTAAATAACTATCTATTAAAAAAATCAGAGCGGAAAACGGGGCTCGAACCCGCGACCCTCAGCTTGGGAAGCTGATGCTCTACCGACTGAGCTACTTCCGCTTTTGAAGCCGCAAAATTAATATTTTTTTGTTTTACACGAAATATTTTTCTTCATCTTAATTTTTTATTACTGATTTTTCATCGATTATAACGAGCGAAATATTTTTCTAATGAACTTGTTTCATGCAAAATTTGCCTGTAACAGGGTTCTGTATTTTGTTTGAAATGAATTATTCGGATAGAAAATCCAAATAGTTTTGTGCCATGTAATAAAAATGTGTTATTTTTGCACAAAAATTAAAGAAATACTGTGATGGGAAAATATTTGGATCCAAAGAATGATATACCGTTTAAGCGTATATTTGGGGAACACCCCGAATTGTTGATTAGCTTTCTCAACGCCTTGATGCCGTTTG
>JAIRLF010000001.1 GCA_031259655.1 Prevotellaceae bacterium | reverse complement strand
AATCTAAAATAAATTTTATTGAGTAGCTTTTTCCAATCGTTTCATGATAGAGAAAATAAATGCGGCAGACAAAAGGCAGCATATCACAAGTACACCCCAAAAAGCGTACAGTTGCAACTTTTCCCAGAACATACCCATTATTCCGACCATAAAATTGCCTATAGCAGTAGCGGCAAGCCAGCCGCCCTGCATCATGCCTTTATACTGAGGCGGAGCAACTTTCGCAACAAACGACAATCCCATTGGAGACAAAAACAATTCGGCAAGAGTAAGCACAAAATACGTACTTATCAGCCAGTTGGGCGATACCAGTACATCCGACAGTCCATCGCCGATTTCGTATGGCGCCGGAAGCCCAAACGAACCCGCCAGCAAAATCACAAACCCGATAGCCGCAATAAGCATTCCGTAACCGATTTTACGCGGCGCCGAAGGTTCTTTCTTCCTGTTTGCCAGATAGCTGAATAGGGCTACCGACACAGGCGTCAGAATCACTATGAAAAGCGGATTAAACTGCTGGAAGATTTGCGGCGTTATTTTTATCGATTCTATAACGCCTTTCACATTGCTGAAATAAAACGCAACCATGCCGGCTAATCCCAACAGGGTGATAAGCAAGCCCTGTACAGGTCTTTTCTTCCCGCCGAACAGCCCCATCGATGCAATGTATATCCCATAAACAACTACAATAAACAGTATTATCGACAAGAGCGAAAACATCATGTTATGCAAAGGACTGATTTCGCTTGCAGTGTAGTTTTGTGCAAAGATTGTCATACATGCTCCGTTTTGATGGAAGGACATCCAGAAGAATATCACTACAAAAAACACTAAAAACAAAGCAATCATCCGTTCTTTGACTTGCGCTTTCGTCAGGATAACGACGTCCGAAGAGCCTTCCCTGATTTGCTGTTTATGCGTCTTATCGATGTGTTTCCACGTTTTTCTGAAGAGTAAAAATATCAATAACGATATTATCAGACTGATACATGCCACTCCAAACGCCATGTTGTAGGATTTGCTCAGCGATTTATCAACATAGTTTTGGGCGAAATTGACGGGGAACTTGTCCGGGTCGTTCGGGTCGCCGTATAATTTTCGGTCGGTGATTTGGATGCCCTTGATTCTCTCTTTCAATACATCAATCGCCTCTTTATCTTTTGGGTCGCGGCTGTCGAGCAGTTGATATTCTTTTTTCGACAGTCGTTTTGCCGAGTCTTTGATTGATTCCGAAGCTGTGAGCTGGGCAAGCCCTGCAGCTTTCAAATTGAACAGGTAATTAGTTTCTTCTGATTTGAATAATACCTTTTCTGTTTTTTTTGCTTTTTCCAGAACGGCAGCACTGTCTTTTTTTGTTGTCAGATCCTGATGAGAACTGTATACTTTCGTTTTAAATGCGTCCTCCTCAGATAAATCCAGAACGGTCAAAGTCTTGAAATCGTTCAATTTCACATAATTATTTGGTATGCTTGCGTCGTAAGTAAAATTTTCGTTACGCAAAAAAGCGTTGTTGATGCTGTTGGCAACGCTCGGCGCAAAGAACGCTCCGATATTGATGAACATATAAAATATCGAAAAGGCAATGTCCCGTTTGCCTTTATAAAGGTCGGATTCGTAAAGATTTCCGACAAGCGCCTGCAAATTGCCCTTGAAGAAGCCTGTCCCCATTGCAATTAAAAATAATGCGCCGTACATCATTATTTTACCGGTCATGTTCGGTTCGCTCGGAATAGCAAGCAGCGCATATCCCGCAAACATCACAACTACGCCCGCTATGATGGTTTTACCATAACCTAAAATCTTGTCGGCGACAAACCCTCCAATCAAAGGCAAAAAATAAACCAAAGCCAAGAAAATTCCGTAAATTAAACTCGCCGACGACGAGGATAATCCGAACTTCGCTTTAATATACAACACAAGAATGGCTAACATGGTGTAGTAGCCAAAACGCTCTCCCATATTCGTCAGAGCAAGAACGAGTAATCCTTTAGGATGTCCTTTCATATTTATTAAAATTTAATCATTAACAATAATAAAAAATCGCACAAATATAGAGATAATTTCAATACGACAAGTTTTTTGACCGAATGAAACAATTTTAGAGAGGTTCTAAAAATCGGGTTGAACTACGTAAATACTAATTATTAATTGAATCCAATTTCAGAAAAATAAACAGCAAAACCGTAAAACTCCAAAGCGACGAACCTCCGGCGCTGATAAACGGCAGCGGTATTCCGATAACGGGTGCAAGTCCCACTGTCATAGCGATATTTATCGCAAAATGGAAAAATATGATTGAGACCACGCAATATCCGTAAATTTTCGAAAACGGCAATTTCTGACGTTCTGCCAATACAAGCAGGCGGAGCATCAAAATCAAGTATAAGGCTATTGTCGCGAAACTGCCAACAAATCCCCATTCTTCGCCTATTGTGCAGAAAATAAAGTCGGTGCTTTGTTCGGGGACGAAATTAAGTTTGGTTTGCGTACCCTGCAAAAAACCTTTTCCCAGAAAACCTCCCGACCCGATTGCAACTTTCGACTGATAAGTGTTATAGCCTGCATCTTTGAT
>JAIRLF010000396.1 GCA_031259655.1 Prevotellaceae bacterium | reverse complement strand
ACTCACCCGTGCGCCGGTCGCCGGCGTGTATTGCTACACCCGTTGCCCCTCGACTTGCATGTGTTAGGCCTGCCGCTAGCGTTCATCCTGAGCCAGGATCAAACTCTTCATTGTATATTATGTTTTTTGACCCTTTCTCTGATTCTTTTCTTTCATTGCCTTTCTATTCGAAAGGCTGGAATTGCGGATTTTGTTTTAATATTCAATTCCCTTTCATGGTATCTTCTATGTTGTCAAAGAACCTTGCGTCGAAACGCAATTGTCTTGTTATGAAGCTATTTTGTAAGCTCTTTTATAACGTTTGCTTTCTCGTAAAGCGGTGCAAAGATAAGGCATAATATTCTATTAATCCAAATTTTTTTTTCGCTTTTCCGTAACTTTTTTCTCAACATGCTTGTTTTCAAATCGATATTTTTGAAAATTTTTATCCGTTTTCGAGAAAAATAATTGAGAATTTGCTCCAAATTGAGTTCGAAGAGTTGGGAAAAAGCGTTTTTTTCGTGTTTTTTTGTCTGCCTCCGAACGAGGATTTGCTAACAAAAAAATCCCCCGAAAAAAAATGATTTCGGAGGATTGGGGTAAAACCCATGGAAAACTCTATGTATAAAAACTAAAAACTTTAAACTTTATAATATTTTTAAAACCTTGCTTCGTTTTGATGTGTTAAAATAACTCATCAATCTCTAAATACAATGCAAAGGTAGAAATATCTTTTAATCCTCCAAAATTTTCTACAAAAAAATTTTATTTAAACAAATAAATTATTGATTATGAATGTGTTTTTGTTTGCGAAAAAATATAAATAATGTACGTTCTATGTGTTAAAATTACGCATCATTGTGTTAAATAACTGGAATTTTATGTTTTTTTGTGTGACCTTTCTGCCGGAATGTTACAATGCTTTGTTTCTTAATTGACTTATTCGAAATCCGTTTTTCATTCCCTGTTCTTGAGGGCTATTCGCGGTATAAAAAAGGACTATTCGGGAATTTTTTTTGGTAAACATGTCATTTTATGCTATTTTTGCGCTTTATTTTAGAGCGTAGATGAAAACAGAAATATTATTGACGGTTTTTAATGCAGGCAGACCTTATCCATTGATTTTCATTATGGTGTTTTTTTTGAATATCGGCTTATTTTCGCAAACGACAGAGAGCGATTATCCTTACAATGTTGGCGATATAGCATTCGATTCGACAAGAGATAACCCTGCTTTTGAAGTGATTGACGAAAAACAGGTGTTGCCGTACAACACAAAATGCGGAATGATGATTGAAGGCGAGCGTTACAGGGTTGTCGAATATTTTTCGACCAACTTCAAACTCAAACCAATCAAGGGCGAAACAGGATATATCGTAATCCGGTTTTTGGTCAATCACAAAGGCGAAACCGACCGTTACAGGATGTGTGAAATGGACGAAAACACTCAACTGAGGACATTCGACAAGTCGATTTCCGATAAAATCTTCGATTTGACAAAAAAACTGTCCGGATGGAAACCCGTTGTCGATAAAAACAGCAGACTGCGCGATTATTACCAATATCTCGTCTTCAAAATGAAAGACGGATTAATCGAATATATTTTACCGTAAACTATGTTGATGATGAAAAGATTATTAAATCTCGTCCTGATTTTTACCGGCGTAAATTGTTTCGGACAAATTAATTACAAAGCGTTCTTTGAAGAAGGCAGTCCATGCTATCGGGCTTGCGAAACGGCATATCGAGACACTCGCGGGTCGCGTTCCGGAGTTCAGGGCGCGCGGGAAAGCCAGATGAAATATGATTCGGCAATTGCCTTGTGTCCAACGTTTGCCGATTTTTATTACGCAAAAGCAATTCCGTATCTCAAACGGGGCGAATTTTGGAAATGGAGGCCGCTTATCGACAAGGCTGTCGAATACGATACCATCGGATATATAGGATATCGCGGCGAAACACGGTTTATGTTTATGCGCGATTATCGCGGAGCAATAGCCGATATCGAACTGCTCAAAACCAAAGTGGACGAAATCGGCTCAATTTACAGCGGCGACTATCATTTGAACTGTATCCTTGCATTCAGCTATCAAGGCGTCGGAGATACTTTGAAGGCTATAGAAATACTTCGCAGACACGTACTTTCCGACAACCGCGGATTCTACGATTACTATCATCTTGGCGTGATGCTCTTCAGGACGCAACAAGTCGATGATGCCGAAGACGCTTTGCTCCGGCAAATCGAGGTTTATCCTTTTGCCGATGTGTTCTATTATCTTGCTTTGATACATAAACTTCGCTCGAATAAACAGGAGTTTGAAAAAAATATCGAAAAAGCTTTCGAATACTATCAAAACGAAATCACTCTGCGCGGATTATACAGTTATATGGATTATCCCGATAAAATATATCTGAAACAAATCGAAAATTTGATTTACAAATAACAAATAATATCAAGAAACATGAAAAAAGTAAAATTATTGTTTATTATTCTCCTCGTTACGACGTTGTTGACAAGCAAAGCGCAGACGAGATTTAGCGTATCGGAAACGCTGTGGACCGAATTTTCGGATACGCTTAGAAACGAAATCATAAAATCGTTAGACGGTTTATTATCCGGCATAGACAAAAGGCTCTTGGATACGACTTTGATAGACAGGGATAATTATGATTTGAACTATAACTTTTTCTACTATTTAAAAGATATAGAAACGAAAGACACTGT
>JAIRLF010000379.1 GCA_031259655.1 Prevotellaceae bacterium | reverse complement strand
AGATAGGCTTCCGGCGCTTTTCGCAACAACAATGTCAGTGCAACGTTCGACAATATATGCGACGGCAACAGATAAATGTTTTTAGCAGTTTGTTGAGTGATAGTGCTTGCGCCAAGTCGTGTACCGTAAATTTTGTTGTGTTTTCTTGCTTTTTTTATTGCTTCCCAATCGATTCCGCAATGTTCCATGAACCTGCTGTCTTCCGCAGCGATGACCGCAAATATCACATTTTCGGAAATTTGGTCGATTGTTACCCATTTGCGGATATTGCGATAGTCGTTGTTTTCGATATTTTCAATATAACGCACTAACATCAATGTTGTGTAACGCACAGGCAACCATCTTAAAAGAATCACCGAAACAATGCTGAACGCAAATAAAAACACAAACATCCGGAACATAAATCTCCGAACAGTTTCCCATACCTTATTCGATGACGTCTTTTTTGTCAATTGATATATTTTTTCTGTAAAAGTAAATTATTTAAGATTATTGTTTTGGCGATTTTAACAGGCGATAATATTGATGAAAAGATATTGCGTTGCAATGTACGCACACTCCACATTTCATATTTTGCTCTATTTTCGCTCTGTAATTCTTCTTCGACAATACGTTTACCGAGCAAACAATTGCGTTGTACCACAGCGATATTTATCGTCTGCCGGGCAAAACGTTGCGTTTGCTGTATGTCTTGCAAGATATTGTCGCTCTTAATATAATCAATATCTGTATTGTTGTTGACTGAATTGTTCATATTTTATTCTTTGTCAAACGATTATTAAAATATTTGTTTTTTATTTCGTCTTGCAAAATTACATGAAAATTTAGAATTTCCAAGTGTGAAAGACAAAAGGCTAAATCTTTTTTGAGGCATTATGAAAAGTAATTCTTATGTCCTCCGCCTCCGGCGGCAACTACCAATTGAAATGCGAAGAAATTATCCGGCGTAAGCCACTTTTAGTTTTTAATTTTTAGTTTTTAGTTTTGTTGTCTCACCAGGATTCGAACCTAGACAGGCAGAGCCAGAATCTGCAGTGCTACCATTACACCATGAGACAGTATATTATTAGCGGTCAACTCGTGCACCGCCGCCTTTAACCAATTTTTCGACTTCGGCGAGAGTAGCCATCGATGTATCGCCGGGCGTAGTCATAGCGAGCGCTCCATGAGCGGCTCCGTATTCTACGGCTAATTGTGCATCGTTGAATCTCATAAATCCGTATGCCAATCCCGAAGCGAAACTGTCGCCTCCGCCTACGCGGTCGAATATTTCGAGGTCTTCGCGTTGCGTTGCTTCGTGAAATTTTCCGTCAGCCCAACAGATAGCGCTCCACGAATTGACAGTAGCCGATTTCACCGTTCGGAGCGTAGTCGCAATCACCTTAAAATTAGGATATGCCTTGACAGCCGTTTCAATCATACTCCTGTATCCCGAAACGTCGAGTTTCGTTAATTTTTCGTCCGTTCCTTCGATTTCAAAACCAAGACAAGCTGTGAAATCTTCCTCATTTCCAATCATTACATCTACATATTTGGCGATTTCGCGGTTCACTTCCTGAGCTTTGGCTTTGCCGCCTATGGATTTCCATAACGATGGACGGTAATTAAGGTCGTATGACACGATAACGCCGTATTTTTTAGCAACTTGAATAGCTTCAATCACCACACCGGGAGTAGTCTCGGACAAAGCGGCAAAAATACCGCCGGTATGAAACCATCTCACACCGCATTTCCCGAAAATATATTCCCAATCGACATCGCCTTTTTTCAACTGCGATGCGGCAGTATTTCCTCTGTCGGACACGCCTTTTGCGCCACGAATCCCGAAACCGCGTTCGGTAAAATTGAAACCATTGCGGACTGTCCGTCCAACACCGTCGAAATCAACCCATTTGATAAAGCGAGTATCGACGCCGCCTTGCATGATAAAATCTTCGACAAGCTCGCCGATATCATTCTTGGCGAACGAGGTGACAACAGCTGTTTTCAAACCGAAACATTTTGTCAATCCGCGCGATACGTTATATTCGCCTCCGCCTTCCCAAACCTGAAATTGGCGTGCGGAACGTATACGACCGTTTCCAGGGTCGAAACGCAGCATTACTTCGCCTAATGAAATGCAATCGTACATGCATTCTTGTTTTGATTTTATCGTAAGTACACCCATTGTGTTCTGTTCTAAATATTTATATCAAATGTCATCATTTAAAATCGAGTGCAAAGATACAACTTTCTTTTTATTTCCATACAACAATCGACATTTTTTATTTTTTTGCAAAAGAAAATCATTCCCTCGTTTAACTGCCATGTCCTGAATAGGTTTACTCAAAAAAAACAGGAAAGAATGGCACAAGAATTGTAAATCAACAATCTAAAATCTAAATATTGTCTCTGGAAAACATCGTTTTATAATAAATAATAACATTTCTTTTTAAGAAAAAGCGACTTCTCCCTGAAAAGTTTTTTTCCCGACAGCGAAAACAGTATTTTTTAACCTCATCAACTTTTTCTCAAATTTTCTTTATAAATAATTAAAAGACAGATATAATCGAGACTCTGTAAAGTTCGTTTCCCGTTTCGTATGCATTCGGATAAATTTTTTCGATTAATTTTGCGCTTTATTTTATGAGATAATGATTTTAAAAAAGACAGTAGCGTTTTCGCCTTTTTTGTTTTTGTTTTTTTCGATATATGGACAGGATTATCGTTTCCCTTTGGACAGGCATTTGTCGATGTCTGCAAATTTCGGGGAGTTGAGAGCCAATCATTTTCATTCGGGGATAGA
>JAIRLF010000358.1 GCA_031259655.1 Prevotellaceae bacterium | reverse complement strand
AAGTCGTGTAGAAAAACGCTTTTTCCTTCGCGTGTTAAGGCTCGAAAATTGGGCGCTTTTTTTCCGATATCCACTTTGTCGATATTTTCGGCTAATTCGCTTAATACTTTAACATATTCCGTGTTTTGGAATTTCGGGTCCAATAATTTGAGATTTTCTTTGATTTCTTCCGACGAAAGACGATACGAATAATACCTGTAAAACACATACAAAGCTGCAAGAGATGACGGATGTTCTTTCAGTATTTCGCTAACAGGCGTTCTGAATTTACCCGAAAATTCTTTCAGCAAATCCTGTTCTTTCGAACCCGTAACCACGGTATTTTTAAACTCATTGACGGTATCCAGCTCCACTTTTACAGGGCTATTATCCAAAAAGATAATAAACGAATGAAAAGGATTACCCGAATTGTCAATAGCCAGTCCGTATATTTCGGGAAGTTCTACCTCGCCGGTAAATTTGAATGTTCCATTCACAATTTCAGTCGAGTCGATATTCGAAAACGATTTATTTTCATATCGCTGTAAGTATATTGTTCCTGAAGACACATTTTTTACCGTACCCGATAAATTTAATTTATTGGGATTTTTTCCACATCCTCCGGTCATGAGGGCGAAAATGATAAATGCAAGACAATAATTCAATTTCATATTTTTGATATATTTAATTTAACAATAGTTTATTTGTCAATATTTCATTATTGGGTAAAGGAAATACGTATCCCGTATCGTCGGGACCCACTTCGCGCGAAGTGTAGCTGCTACGCGAAGGTTTGTCGGGAAAAGTCAACAAGTCGCGCAAAATATCGGTAGCCCTGAAGCCTTCGCCAAGTAATTCGATACGGCGTTCTATACGTATCGTATTGAGTATCTCGGTTTGTGTCAAACTGTTTGCAGGAAATATGTATTCGGCGTCCGAACGGCGTCGTACGGCTTGCAGCAAAGCGATTGCTTTGTTGATGTCGCCGTTGCGCGCTTCGGCTTCGGCATAGTTGAGCAAAACCTCGGCATAACGAATTACAGGAATATAGTCAATTGCCGGACTGACTTTCGAATATTTGGTGAGATAATACAAATCCCCTCCTTGCCGGACAAATTTGCGCCGAGCGTCCGTATCTTTCCATTCGGTGTGATTTAATATTCCCGGTTCGGTATGGTTTAAAGCGTAATTGGGCGCGCTGTTATACACTGTTGCCAAAGCCGTGCCCGAAGGCTGGTCGGAAGCAGACATCGGCATCGAGAGAATAGATTCCGTTGTCGTATAATCAGATGAAAATATTGTTGTTATATCATCCTGCAATTTGTGTTCCACACCCGAAGTCGCCGAAAACGGCGATTGATTTTGACCCACAATTTTACGCGCTTCTTCTCTGACTTTCGGAAAATCGTGTTGACTGAGATATATCCTTGTTTTTAACGCTATAGCCGTATTTTTATGCGCCCGAGTAGTATTCAGCAAAGCTGTAGAATATTTTTCCGGCAAATATAATTCAGCAGTATCCAAATCGTTGATAATTTGTGTGTAAATTACTTTCACATCGCTACGCGCCAAATCGTTATTAGCAGACGTCGATTCGGGGTTCAAGCGCAAAGGAACTCCTTTATTATTCCCATTGTTGTCGATATATGGGCGTGCATAAGTCGTTACCAAAGTAAAATATGCCAAAGCTCTCAAAAAACGGACTTCACCAATATAGTTCTTTTTGAGTTCGTCACTAATTAGTCCATCTGATTTCGACAGCCCGTCAATCAGAATATTAGCATTATTAATAACACTGTAAGCCTGTGTCCAGATGTTATTTACTTCTCCTGTTGTGCTCGAAAGGTTTTGCTGCCATGCGTAACCTCCACCTAATGAATTTTCGGTGAGGCAAATAAATTCTTCTCCCCGTAAATCGTTACAATGCAAAAGTAGCCCGCTGTATAAATTCGAACTTTTAAGAGATTTGTATGCTCCGCTGACAAGCGCTTCTATTCGTGCCGGAGTTTCAAATATACTCGCCGAACTGAGCGAGGTTTCGGATGTTGTATTCAATAGATCGTCGCAGGAAAACAACAACAAAATTGTCGCCACTGCTATTACATTTTTATAAAAAAACTTTTTCATCATAATTTATGTTTTTGTAATTCATTAAAATTTAACATTAATTCCCAACGTAAATGTCCTTCCAAGTCCTGCAGTATTATATTCAACTCCGAGAGTAGTATTTGAATTACCGTTGGCGGAAACTTCAGGATCGACTCCGGTGTATTTTGTGAGCAGGAAAGCATTAGTTATCTGTCCATAAACTCTTACGGAAGCGATTTTGAGAAAGGAATATATATTTGATGGCAAATTATAGGCAAATGTCACGTTTTGCAACCGCAGGAAATCGCCTTTTTCCACATGTTCCGAAATAGGAACCGAACCGCCGAATGAAATTCTGTCGCCGTTTACTACTCGCGGTATGTCGGTTATTTGTCCCGGAGCAGTCCATCGTCTCAGAATATCGGTAGAGTTATTGAAAAATATCTGGTCGTTAAGAGTTGAACGTGTACGGTTCATCACATTATGTCCGCCCGAATATGTGAACCGCAAATTCAGTTCAAAATCTTTGTAACGAAGATTACTGTTCAATCCCCCGTACCATTTCGGCAAGGCATTGCCGAGAATGTAATAGTCGGCGCCTGCCAAGGCTGTAGCCGGACTGCCGTCAAGGTAGTACCATGCACTTATACCGTCGTATTCTACTTGTTCACCTGCTGCATTAAGAAATATCCTTCTTCCGTTATCGGGATTTACATTCAATGTTTTAAGTCCATACAAGCTGCCAATTGATTCGCCGACACGAGTTATATTCGTATTTCCGCTGCCGGTTGCCCCGATAATATCCTCATTGCTTTCGGCAAGCGCTGTCACTTTGTTGTTTAAGTATGTATAATTGAATGAAATGTTCCATGACAGATTTTTTCGGGATATCACTTCACTGCTCACGCTCAATTCGATACCTCGGTTATAGAGCGAGCCGACGTTAGCAAGTATGGTGTTGCCGGGAATACCTTTTGAAGGTGATTGCGGAGTGTTTAAAATCAACCTGTTGACGTCATTATTGAAATATGCAAGTTCCACATGCAGACGATTCTTCAAAGCGTTGAAATTCAAACCTACGTTAGTCTGGTCGCTTGTTTCCCAATTCAAATCGGGATTTCCCTGCTGGCTGATTGCCCATGTCGGAACGTTACCGTAAAGAGAAGCGGAATATAAATCGTAGGAACTGTAATCGTTTGACAGATTTCCGTTACCTACACGCCCCCAACTTGCATTTAATTTCACATCGCTGAAAATCTCCGGCGAAACATGTTCTTTAAAGAAACTTTCTTCCGACAACAGCCATCCTGCCGAAATTCCTCCGAAATTCCCGTATTTTCTGCCTGCGGCTAACGCCGAATTGCCGTCTCTGCGAAAATTGCCCGTAATATAGTATTTACCTTTGAAATCATAACTTATACGGGTGAAAAATGAAACAAAAACTCTTTTACCCAGACTGTTTCCCGAAGCCGTAATATTCCCCCAGCCTCCCTGATAATACTCGAAAAAATCGTCGGAAGCCTGTGTAGCCCTCGCTCCCCACGAAGAACGGGTATTGGTCTGCAAATCTGACCCCAACAGCAAAGCAACGTGATGTATCTTATTGAAGCGGTCGTCAAACTTGAAGGTGTTTGTCCATGTTTTGTGTTGCCGTAAATCGGAGATATTTGTTGCCGAACCGTTTGCACTGTACGAATCGGAACCCAAATTGGGACTGCCCCAAATATTGTCCTCGTGGTCAAGCCTGTCGAGAGCATACAGTGTCTTCAACTCTATTCGATTCAAAAAATTGAGCGTAATCGCAATATTGCCGTTAAAATGACTGTTTTCCGAATTATTGGCTGTGAGTGCAAACAGCGAAACAGGATTATACAGAGGAATATTGGCAGTATTATTGCCTTTGCCGAGCGTTCCGTTGCTTGCCGGATTAACGTTAAAAGAGCCGTCATCATTATAAGCCTGTACATTGGGAGGCAATACAAGCGCCAATCGTGTCGCTCCGGTAGTTGTCATTGACTCGCCGGGCAAACTGCCGGAGTCAAACGATTGATTGGAGTTAATGCTGTACGAAGCGCCTCCGGTTAATCGTAACCAATTGGTTACTTTATTGTCCAGATTGAAACGAATGCTTTTGCGTTCAAAATCATTGCCGGTCAGGAAACCTTCCTGATTTGAATAATTTGTCGAAAAATAATAATTTACTTTATCTGTGCCGCCTGAAACACTTGCCGTATGATTATGAGATACAGCTGTACGATAAATATAATCGCGCCATTTGGTGTCCACAAGCGAACCGTCCGGATTGTACTGAGGAAAATAAGCATCAGGGTCGTTACGCCCGGCTATTTCGTTACGGTTGGCAATAGCTTCATTTTTAATGCTTATATATTGCGAGGCATTCAACACTGCCGGAACTCTTACGGCATTGCTGACTCCTATCCATCCGTCGTAGTTCACCGTAGCTCGTCCCTGTTTACCTTGCTTGGTGGTAATCAGGATAACTCCGGCGGAAGCGCGCGAACCGTAAATGGCTGTAGAGGCAGCGTCTTTAAGAATGTCAATTGATTCGATATCGGAAGGGTTAATGTCGCTCAAAGGATTGTTCGCCGCATGAGTTGAAGAAATATCGCCGGTGGTAACAGGGACGCCATCAACAACTACAAGAGGATAGGAACTTAGTGAAATAGAATTTATCCCGCGAACTCGCACTATCGGAGCGGCATTCAACACTCCTGTCGGAAGCGAAATGCTTACGCCCGCCGCTTGTCCCTGTAAAGCCTGCTCAAAACTTTGTATGGGAATATCCTTGACGGCATCGCCATTTATAGCGGCAACAGCTCCGGTAATTTCTTTTCTCTTTTGAGTACCGTAACCAATAACCACAACCTGTTCCAAAGAATTGTAATCTTTGTTTAACAGAAGTGTGACAGGCTCTTCAAGTTCATAAATTTCGATTTCCTGAGTTTTATATCCCACACAATTAACAACCAGTGTCAAAGGAATTTTTTGATTGGTAACAAGTTCAAAAACTCCTTCAATATTGCTTGTAATACCTTCGTTGCTCGATTTGATTGAAACACTTGCGCCGTGAATAGCATCCTTTGTCTCTGCGTCCGACACTTTTCCAACGATTTTATTCTGCGAAAACAGAGTAATCGACGAGGTTAGCAATATCAAA
>JAIRLF010000120.1 GCA_031259655.1 Prevotellaceae bacterium | reverse complement strand
GTGTCCCATTATGAAGTCTATAACTCAGACTTGCCCGCAAATACTAAAACACGAGTGGAAAATTTTTTTAATAGATGAAGACGATAATGTACCCCAATTTTCGGACAGCAAGTAAAGACTGAGTTCACGGGATGAATGTGCCGGATTTTTTTTGCTTCGGCAAGAAACCTGCATAGCAAAAATATAATATTAGATATTAGTTACTAAATTTGCAAATTAAAAATATGACAATGAAATATACGGAAAATGCAGTAAATATACTAACCGTCCGCACTTTTGAAAGGAAAGGCGCTGAGTGGATAAACGAACACTTAAAAGGTAATGAATCTATAACTTCGATATGCTGTCTTTTAAACACTACCGAAGAAGATTTTATAAAAAACGCGACGTCGTTACGAGTGCTATATCAAAATTAGGAGATTCTATTGATGGCATTGTGGCTTTGGGGGACACTGATTTTCCCAAATTTCAATCAATACAGGTTGGCGTAAGCAACAATCTAAAATCTAAAATCGTAAATCAACAATTCGTAAGGACGAAATGCTGCACCTTATCTATCAGTTATCATTGATTAGCCAGCGGACTATCATATCGCAAACCAGGCGGTGTCCTTTCTTGTTCGGGTGGTTGATTTGGCTCATATAATCGACTATGTCTTCGCCGTTTTCCTTCTTTTTTCGAAACGCGGCATAACTGTCCACCAGTCCGATATGATATTTCGCTGCGAGTTCGCATACCTGTTGCGAATGCAGGGCGAGCGACGATTGATAGTCGAGGATATTGACCGAAGTGTCGGGTGTAGCTGTCAGCAGGATGACCTTAACGCTGTCGTTGAGCGCCGCTTCTATCATCTTTTCCCATGCCGTCCGTGCGCGTTCGAGGCCTGTTCCGCGGTCGTTCAGCGCATAGTCAATAAACAGCACATCGGGACGGTGTGTAAGTACTTCCCGACAGAAACGTTCGGCGCCCCGTTCGGCGTTTTCTCCGCCGACAGCCGTAACTATCGCATTGACTACCGCATAGGGATACGCCTCTTTCACAGCCTCCAGCACTAAATGAGGATAGGATTGCAATGTCCGGACATCCGGCGTCCTGAAATATCCGGACGGCACGCTGTGACCGTGAAATACCAGATTGACCGTTCTGTTTTGAGGCCATTTTTTCATTAATTCCGCTTTCGTATCGTTAAGGTACGTTTCTCTTTCGGCTATCTGCGAACAAAGCGGCGAACAGAGAAAACAGCATATCGGCATAATGCCTGCTAAAAGAATCAATTTCAGTTTCATATCTTTCGTGATTTATATAATACTCTTAACTTTTAGTTTTTAGTTCTTAACTTGAAACCGATAGTTTCCCGAACCGACATTTACACGCAACTTACCGGTCTCAACTCCGGCGACTGTCACATCATTCGAATCGGACAAAGGTAAACCATACGTCGTTACCTGATGCGCGTCTGTAGCCGGAAGACGTATTTCCGCCGAACTATTTGCCGGAACAGATACTTCCATGCAGTAATATCCGTCTGTCAGCGACCATTTGCAACGTATTGTTCCGTAAGGTGATTCGTAGCTTGTCGTTGCGCTTCGCAGGTCGCCGACAATTTGCGGGTCAATCACGATTTCGCGAAAAGCAATAGAATTTTCCTGTTGCCGGATTCCTCCTAAACCGCTGTATAGCCATTCCATCAGATGTCCGAGCATAAAATGATTGTTTGAAACAAAACCGTATGCCTGCCACGATTCCGTCAATGCAGTAGCGCCGTGAGCCAGTTGCCAACCGTACCCCGGCACGTCGTATCTGCTGTTCATGTCGAAAATGATGTCCGAGCGTCCGCCTTCCTCCAATGCTCTAAGTACGTATCTGTAACCCACATCGCCGGCGGTAAGCGCATTTCCGCGTCCGCGAATATCGTCAATCAGGTTTTGCAATATAGCCGCTTGCCGTTCGTTGGGAACCAGACCCGAGTACAATGCAATAGCATTTGCTGTTTGACTGTTACGTTCGATTTTTCCGGTTGCGCTGTCGTAAAACTTTTCGTTAAAGGCTTTTTTGATGTTTGCGGCAAGTTCTCCGTATCGGGCGGCGTCGCCGGATTTGCCCAATATCGAAGCGACAGATTGCATGATGGAAGTATTGTAGTGGTATATTGCGGTAGCTGTTACGCCGTTAGCCGTCAATTGAGAGTATCCCGGACGGTTCGGACCGATATCGAACCAGTCGCCCAGTCCGTATGCAACGATGTGATTGTCGGCTCTTGTACCGAGATAATCGAGATAGCGCTGCATCGCCGGATAATATTCTTCCAGCAGACGGCGGTCGCCATACCATTTATATATATACCATGGGCAAATGATGAATGCGCTGCCCCATTCGGGCGTATCTTCGAAGCCATTAGCGAAACGGACATATTCGGGCGCAATAGTAGGTATGCATCCGTTAGGCAGTTGCGAGGCGCGCATGTCTTCCATTATTTTGGGATACAGCCGCGACAGGTTATAACGATATTGCAGAGAATATTGCATCAGGTGCGTTTCTTCGAGCCAGCCGAGTTTTTCGCGATGCGGACAGTCGGTAAGCACGCTCGCCATGTTGCTGCGTATAGCCCAGTCTATCAGCGAATGAATTTGATTGAACATCGGTTTGGAACAGACAAACGAACCTGCTTCGTTCGCCGAATTGCAGGTATGCAGACCTGTCAGCGTTTCGATTTCCGGCAAATGTTCGGGGTTATCTTTGCCTGCCGGAACAGCGCCTTCCACTTCTACATAACGAAATCCGTAGTAAGTAAACTGAGGCTGCCAATGTTCGGTTTGTCCGCCGCCTTTTGTAGTATACGAAAAATAGAATGGTTCTCCGGATGCCTTTTGAGTGGATGTACTGTCTTCTTTTAACAGCTCTGCCGGACGAAAAAGTATCGTCGCACTTTCTTTCGATTTGACCGAGATGCGTATTATGCCCGAAAAATTCTGTCCCAAATCATATATCCATTTTCCTTGAGAATTTCGATACAGCACGACTGTCGGAATCGCAGAATGAATCGTGAGCGGCGTAGCTCGTTGGGCGCTCAGTGTTCCCTGATAGTCAGTCGGGATAGCCTGTTGCCACGACGCGTCGTTATATCCGGGTTTTGCCCATCCATCCCGGAACAGTTTGGCGTCATAGTCTTCTCCGCCGTAGATACTTGAGAAAGTAACGGGACTTTCCGTCGTTTTCCACGATGTGTCCGATACGATTTCGCCGGTTGTGCCGTCGATGTATTCAATACGCAGATGCAATTTCATTTTCGGCGCTCCATGCGAGATTATCAGTTTCAGATAACGGTCGAACGGGATGTTATAAAAGCCGTTACCCAACATCATCCCCAGAACATTTTCGCCGGTCTGCAAATGTCCGGTGAGGTCGAAAGCTACGTACAGGGCTTGTTTGTCATATTTTGTCCATCCGGCATCAAGAAAATGGTTACCAACTTTTTCGCCGTTGAGGAAGAGTTCGAAATGTCCAAGTCCGGCGACGAATGCGACCGCCCGTTTGACCGGTTTCTGTAATGTAAATGTTTTACGCAATTGCGGCAATTTGTAAAACCCGATACTTCGTTCGCCCATTGTCTTGCGAATGTTCTTAAAATCAAGTCGTGCCGGCACGGTATATTCTTCTTTGCGGTCTTTTTCCAGAGCAATCCATATTGCGTTTCCCCAGTCTTTTGCATCTGTCAATCCCATAGTGAAAGTCTGTATTTCGCTCCATTCCGAAGGTTGATTTTTTCTGTTCCATGTTCGAACTTTCCAATAATATATAGCTGAGGATTTTAACGGTTTTCCGGCAAATGGCGTCAATACGGACTGCGACGATTCTATTTTGCCGCTATTCCAGACGTTTCCGGTGTTTTGTTCGAGCGCTTCGGGCTTGTCCGACACCAGAATATGATAAGCGGACTGAATGAAACCACGCTCTTCGGAATAGGTTTTCCAACTGAAACAGGGTTGTTGTGTAACGATTCCTACGGGATTTTTTTCCTCTTCGCACGTAAGGTCGTATAACGAAAATGTCGGCGCTGCCGATACGGAGAACGCACTCAATATAAATAAAAAGATTAGACTTTTTTTCATCGTTGTTCAAATTTGTTATTTAATGAATAATCCCCTGATGAATAATTCCAAAATAAACCAATCCGAAAAGACCGGCATTCCATCCCTGCAACTGAAATCCGAGATTTTCGCCCGTCAGACTGTTAATATGCTCATTCGGAGACCAATCTCCGGACTCAACCAAGTCGGCATTTGCAACTTTCTTGACCAATTCGATAGCTTCGTCGATTTTGCCCACTTGGATACGCGCCCAACAGTCCATAAAACTCAACCATGGCCACACGGCGCCGTTATGGTAAGTAGCTGGTTTATAACCGAAATTTGCCGGATAATAGGGAAAAGTTTCGGCAATGCCATACGGGGTTAAACTTTTAGTGTTTAACGAATTGATTATTTTCAAAGCTCTATCGTTCGGAACGACGCCAAACAGTATGCCGATTGTTTGGTCTTGAAGCAGTTTGTCGTTGATTTGTCCGTCTTTCCATTTTTGGCAATAATAATCGCCATTCCATAGACCGCCATCTTTTGTTGTTTTGTTTATAAAATCGTATCCTTTTCGATATGCAGATTCATATTTCTTAACGTTGTCGTTATCATTACATTCCTTGCAGATAAACATCATTTGTTTGAGTGCAGCCAAATATATCAGTCCCGAGAACGGTGAATATTTTCTGTTTTCCACTCCGCGAACGTCCTTCCAATCACCCCAAAACGAGACTTGAGCGGGAAGTCCATCACCCGATGAATCTCTCGAAATCAGCCAATCCATAGCTTTTGTCAACGCGGGCAACCATTTGAGAAGATTTTCCCTGTCGTTATAATACTGGTAAAAACGGGCTGCGCGCAGAATAAAAAACGCATTGATATCCAAATCATCATGTCGTTCTATCAGAGGCAGGATTGTTGTAGGTATTTTTCCTGAGGACTGTTGATGTTCAACGCTTTCTTCGATCATTTTACGTTCAACGTCTTTGAACAAAACCAGATGTAACCAGGAAGTCCAATAGCTATCGCGTTGATTCAGTTCGCAATATCCCATAGTAAGTATATTGTTGTCTTTAGTGCATTTTGTCAGAGATATTCCGGGAATCATGTACCAACGAAGATATTTATCCAGCAGTTTATCACCGGTTTGCGGAATAGCGTCGCTGAACAGGGCTGTTTTATCTTTCAAAACCGTCCATGTCTTACGCACGTAACCGGTTAGTTCTTCGATATTTTCAAATTGATTTGCGCTTATCCATTTCTTATCGTAGAAAGCCGAAAGAATACGGAAAGTTTTTTGTTCGCCGGCTTTCAGCGAGACGGGTATTGTCAATTCGTTATTTTTCCATTGCGTTTTCGAATCGCAAGTTATTTGGCAATAGGGCATTAATATTCCCGAATATTTATCCGATTCGCATATTTGTGCATTTTTCGTTAACGAAGAATCGGGGCAGATAACCAAATTAAAAGTTTCGTCCGAAGTAGCCGAACAAGTTAATTCCAACAATAACACAGGTAGCGACGAAGTTGCTAAATCGTTAATACCCAAAGGACAAAAGGTCTGCAAATCTATTTTTGACGATATAGCGGGCGATTCTCCGTACGAATTTTTCACAAAAGGGAAAGACCTGTTGATACTTTTCTGTTTAAATTCCGAAAACGAATGTCGTAAATCGTTTTTTTCTACGCAAATATTTATGCTGCCTTTATCGGCAAGCCATTCTCCCAACCGTCCGGGATTTTGAAGAATTTTCCCATATAAATTGCCGTTTTCCGAGACGTTCACCGTCAATGCAAAATTGGCGACAGGATAACCATCTACCGCGCCGGGTTTTCCATAAACGCCATAATTACTGAGACATAAAAGTGTTGATAAAATCAATA
The DNA here is from genome assembly GCA_031259655.1 of Prevotellaceae bacterium. Taxonomy (GTDB): domain Bacteria; phylum Bacteroidota; class Bacteroidia; order Bacteroidales; family UBA932; genus JAIRLF01. Next base: position 102 of record JAIRLF010000120.1, on the reverse strand, counting down.
AAACTCTTTTTTCCATATCATTCATATTAATGTTACTTGTTTAATATTTTTTGCAAATATAATCTTTATTTTCTAATTCATTTGCAAATGTGTTAATATGAC
>JAIRLF010000216.1 GCA_031259655.1 Prevotellaceae bacterium | reverse complement strand
CCTTTATCTACATTAAAATGAAAATGTTCGTACATCTCATTCGTTTCGTCTCCGCCAACATCTTCTAAATCTTCATTCTCCGTACTCATAAATAATCTCTGTTTTCACATACAAAAACCGTATTCGTATAGGTATTTGCCCTTTATTTTCTTAAAAAATTTTCACAAAGATATAAACTTTTTTTAATTTAGAGTTCCACCGAGTTCGTCAAAAACTTCTTCGGAATTACATGTTGGTAGAAAACAGAACGTTCACTGTCGAAAATTCCGGCGTAAGCAACATATGTTCTTTTTTTAACAGGTGTAAAATTTTCTCACGAGTGAGCCGAAAATTTCTCTCAAGGGAGAAAAAAATTTCCATCAAGGGAGAAAAAAATTTTCATCAAGAGAGAAAAAAATTTCCATCAGGTGAGAAAAAAATTTCCATCAAGGGAGAAAAAAATTTCCATCAGGTGAGAAAAAAATTTTCATCAAGGGAGAAAAAAATTTCCATCAAGAGAGAAAAAATTTTTCATCAGGTGAGAAAAAAATTCTCTCAAGGGAGAAAAAAATTTCCATCAAGGGAGAAAATAGTGTATTGAAAATTAAATTAATTATTAACATTTTAAAACTGCACAAAGATGAAATACAGGGTAGTAGAAAAAGGCAATCCATCACAGATATTAACAGGCGGTTTAAATAGTCTGCGACGGATACGAAACAGCCGGCGCCAGTCGCACTTAGTTCTTAACTTTTAGTTCTTAGTTTTCAAGCGTACGAAATGAATATTTATAATGACGCTTTTCGTAAACAATAGATGAACAGACTGTTTCGAAGCGAGAAATGAGAAATGAGAAGCGAAAAATGAGGATTAAAAAAAAATCCTTACCTTTGCGCCCAATATCAGTTTTACAAATTGAAAAATATTAAAAATAATGGCACAACAAAAAAAATTTATCACATGTGATGGGAACTATGCGGCTGCGCATATTGCGTATATGTTCAGCGAAGTTTCAGCAATCTATCCCATTACACCATCGTCTACTATGGCGGAATACATCGACGAATGGGCTGCTACGGGCAAAAAGAATCTCTTCGGCGAGACAGTGAAAGTAGTCGAAATGCAGTCGGAAGGCGGCGCGGCAGGAACCGTTCACGGTTCGTTGCAAGCCGGAGCGCTGACCACGACGTTCACCGCCTCTCAGGGATTATTATTGATGATTCCCAATATGTACAAGATTGCCGGAGAACTGTTACCGGCGGTATTTCATGTCTCTGCCCGTTCGTTAGCGGCGCAGGCGCTGTCGATTTTCGGCGACCACAGCGACGTCATGTCTGCGCGGCAGACCGGATTTGCCTTTCTTGCGTCGGGCAGCGTGCAGGAAGTCATGGATTTGTCGGCAGTCGCTCATTTGGCGGCAATCAAAAGCAGAGTTCCGTTTGTCAGCTTTTTCGACGGATTCCGTACCTCTCACGAAATACAGAAAATAGAATCTTTAGACAAGGAAGCTCTTGAATATCTATTGGATAAAAAAGCTCTGCAAGCGTTCCGCGAAAGAGCTCTGAATCCCGAACATCCGGTAACGAGAGGCACGGCTCAAAACCCCGATATCTATTTCCAATCGCGGGAAGCCGCCAACACTTTCTACGAACTTGTTCCCGACATCGTAGAAAACTACATGAAAGAAATATCGAAAATCACAGGACGAGAGTATCATCCGTTTAACTATTACGGCGACTCCGAAGCGGAAAACGTTATTATCGCTATGGGTTCCGTGACGGAAACCGTTTGCGAATGCGTCGACGCTTTGAGGGCTAAAGGCGAAAAAGTGGGAGTTCTTGCGGTGCATCTTTACCGTCCGTTTTCTGCAAAATACTTTTTTCAGGCGATACCTTCGACCGTTAAACGCATCGCTGCGCTTGACCGGACAAAAGAACCGGGCGCGCCCGGCGACCCTCTGTATCTCGACGTAGTAAATCTGTATTACAATCGTCCTGACGCTCCGGTGATTGTAGGCGGTCGGTACGGTTTAAGTTCGAAAGATACAACCCCCGCGCAGATTTTATCCGTTTTCGACAATCTCAAATTGAATGAACCCAAAAATCAGTTTACAATAGGGATTATAGATGATGTAACATTCAAATCGTTGCCTATGGGAGAAGAGGTAAATATGTCGAAACCAGGAACATACGAAGCCAAGTTCTACGGTTTGGGTTCGGACGGGACTGTCGGAGCAAACAAAAACACTATCAAGATTATAGGAGAAACAACCGATAAATATTGCCAGGCGTATTTTGCTTACGATTCCAAAAAATCGGGCGGATTCACCACTTCGCATCTCCGCTTTGGCGACCTGACGATTACCTCGCCCTATCTCGTCAATACTCCCGACTTCGTAGCCTGCCACGTACCATCGTATGTGCATAAATACGACATACTTGCGGGAATAAAAGAAGGCGGGACATTCCTGCTTAACAGCCTTTGGGATGCGGAAGAAACAAAAAAACGTCTCCCCAATTCGGTGAAAAAGATTCTTGCCGAAAAGAAATTGAATTTCTATATCATTGATGCGACGAAAATTGCATTGGAAATCGGTTTGGGAAATCGCACAAACACTATCCTTCAATCGGCGTTTTTCAAGATATCCGGAGTGATACCTTACGATTTGGCAGTGAAGGAAATGAAATATGCCGTCGAAAAAAGCTACGGAAAGAAAGGCGGCGACGTGGTTGCGAAAAATAACGCGGCAATCGACCGAGGCGGTGAATACGAGAAAGTTGACGTCCCCGCCGAATGGGCGAATCTCGAAGCCGCACCCCTCTCGTCGAGAACGGACAATGTTCCACAGTTTATCTCGGAAGTCGCCGACGCCATGAACGCTCAAAACGGCGATTATCTGCCTGTCAGCGTGTTTACAGGGCGCGAAGACGGCACTTTCCCCGCCGGAACGACGGCTTACGAAAAACGCGGCGTCGCTACGATTGTCCCGAAATGGATATCGAGCAACTGTATTCAGTGTAACCAATGCGCATACGTTTGTCCTCACGCAGTCATTCGTCCTTTTCTCCTCACCGAAAAGGAGTTGGAAGCTTTGCCGGGCGAACACGACACAGTAAAGGGAAACGGTCCATTCAAAGAATATCAGTTCAAGATACAAGTAAGTCCTTTGGATTGTACGGGTTGCGGTAATTGCGCCGACATTTGCCCCGCAAAAAACAAGGCTTTGGTTATGGAACCGCTCGAACAGCATCTAAAAGAACAGGAACGGTTTGATTATCTTCACGAACATGTCGGCTACAAAGACAAAGTCGCCGATAAGTATCAAAATTTCAAGAACAGTCAATTTTCGCAACCCCTGTTCGAATTTTCGGGAGCCTGCGCAGGCTGCGGCGAAACGCCTTACATCAAAGTCATTACTCAATTGTACGGCGACCAGATGCTGATAGCCAACGCAACAGGATGTTCTTCAATTTATGGCGGTTCGGCGCCTTCGACTCCATACACCGTCAACGCCGAAGGTTGCGGTCCGGCATGGGGCAACTCTCTGTTTGAGGATAACGCCGAATTTGGTCTCGGAATGAACGTTGCTACCGAACGGCTTCGCGACCGCATCGAATTTCTGATGAACGAATGTAAGGCAAAATCCAGCTGTTCCGATGAAATCAAAACCTCGTTCGACGAATGGATTGTAAACAGAAATATCGCATCGAAAACAAGGGAGTTGTCCGACAGAATTGTCTCATTGATAAAAAATTGCTCCTGTGAATATTGCAGGGGAATATACGATTTGCGGCAATATCTTGTAAAAAAATCGCAATGGATATTCGGCGGCGACGGTTGGGCATACGATATCGGTTACGGCGGTTTAGACCATGTGCTGGCGTCGGGAGCCGACGTCAATGTCCTTGTGCTCGACACAGAGGTTTATTCCAATACCGGCGGTCAGTCGTCCAAATCGACGCCGGCGGGAGCTGTCGCAAAATTTGCTACTTCGGGAAAACGCGTGCGTAAAAAAGATTTGGGCATGATGGCGATATCTTACGGATATGTTTATGTGGCGCAGGTTGCTATGGGCGCCAATCAAACCCATTTCTTCAAAATCCTGAAAGAAGCCGAAGCGTATCCCGGTCCATCGTTGATTATAGCTTATTCGCCATGTATCAACCACGGTTTGCGCGCCGGAATGGGCGCAACGCAAAGGGAACAAAAACTTGCGGTTGAAGCCGGTTATTGGCATCTGTATTCGTTCAACCCGTTGCGCGAAGAACAGGGACAAAACCCGTTCCAACTCGACAGCAAAGCTCCCGACTGGTCGAAATTTCAGGACTTTATCAAAGGTGAAACTCGATATATGTCTCTGACAAAGACCTTCCCAAAAGAAGCGGAAGCGCTGTTCGTCGAAACGCAACGCAACGCCGAATGGAGATACAATCAATACAAAAGATTGGCTTCGATAGACTATTCGAAAACAGAATAGCGATACAAACATCATTAACAGAAAGGGCGTCCGGCATCGAACGCCCTTTTTTATTGAAATTCTCAATGGGGGTGTACGACAAAATTCCCTTTTTTATAATCAAAATATTTGTCGATTTACAAATAATTGATTGGTAGGGGCAAGGCATGCCTTGCCCCTACTTTGTCGTTGATAATAATCCGGATTGCTTCGTCGCTACGCTCCTCGCAACGACGAAAGGGCGGGTACGAAACAGCCGGCGCCAGCCACTCTTAGTTCTGAACTTTTAATTCTTTTTATTCACAATTTCCTGATAAAACGAATGTATTTCGAGGTTACCGTTCATCAGTCCGAAATACTGTTCGATAGGATGTCCTCCGTTTTGTGATTTGACCGATTCATCGTACGCTTCGAAGTAGAAAGACGGGATATTATCGCGGGCAATCC
>JAIRLF010000117.1 GCA_031259655.1 Prevotellaceae bacterium | reverse complement strand
CTTATCAAGCGTTTGAAGCGCTCTATCTTTTATGGAAAAAACAGCATGTACCCAAATTCTTACATAACTCATATTACTTTCTATTTATGTAGGGCTAAAGCCCAATTCTTTTATCTTTTATCTTATTTCTATTCCTTTTTCTATTCCGTCAGCTAAAGCTGACGGCAATATTTTTTTATCATTTCTCAATTATTTCTTCCATATCCGTCAGCTAAAGCTGACGGCAATATTTTTTTATCATTTCTCAATTATTTCTTCCATATTGCCGTCAGCTTTAGCTGACGGATAAAATTCACACCCTACCCTTTGGGCTTTAGCCCTATCTTTAATCTGGATTTTACTGTTGCGCCCGTTTTTTAACAATTCTATCTCTGCTCGCAACTCTCGAACTAATTCTTTCAAGTCTTCATATTCCGAACGACGTATGTGTATCATTTCTTCCATGGCGCAAAAGTAAGTATTTTTTTCTTTTCCAACATTTTTTCCTTTTTTTGAAGTACCTGAGTAGTTACAAATTTTTTATGCCGCAAAGATACAACTTTTTTTAAAAACAAGGAATTTTGTCGTACACCCATGACAGAAAACGAAAAATTATTACTTTTGCAACTTAATCAAATTAACATGCTCTCGCAACAATTCAATGTGTATAAGGAATTTGATAATGGTGGAAGAATCGAAATCATGAAAGGATATATCCCAAAAAACGATCATAAAGATTTGCTTTCTATTTCGAGATATTTTGCAAAAAAGGGAGATAAGGTACAAATAACTACTGACATTCATTTTAAACAGTAAATATTTCTTCTTTGTCATCATTATATAATTTTGGCGACAAAAGTAATAATAAATTCAATAATACGGCAAAATATTTTCGGCGTTATCCTGATGTGACGGCGGTTTTTCGGCAGCAATTGCAACAATATTGCATTCAGAACTCCTATACTCATTTAACAGGGTTGGTAGCAACCATGAATGAATTGAAGTCAATGACCTGTGGTTTTCAAGTCAAATTGTTTTCAGTCAAAACATAATCATTTTGATTCTGAAATTAAAGGATTGAGTGATGTCCGGGACATGATTACTCATAGCCCGGACAAGTTCGCTCAATTCTAATTTATTTTACACACTACTCATTTGAGATGAAAAACTCCCATTTCGCCGATATAACCATACGGTTGACCGCGCCAACCGCTATACATACTGAATTTCAGATACCGCGCCGACATCGACGTCGTACATGGCAGCCACAATTCGTCCTTTGTATTAGGCATTTCGTTCAAAGCAAGTATCGTTTCCCAGCTACTGAGGTCGTTGCTTGCCTCCCATGTTACCTGTTTGGGCCAGTTAACGCCGCCGCTAAGGTCGTCCAAACGGTTTTGGAACACGATGCCGTCAATTTGCAGCGCTTTTCCGAAATCTACAATGATATAGTACGGAAAATTCAGCGAAGCGTTAGTATGCCAGGTGGACATCGGGTTGCCGTCTATGGCGTTTTCGGGTTTCATATCGCCATGCTGGTCGCCGGTATGGTCGTTAACCGACCAGCCGTTTTTGGAATACTCTTCAAACAGCCAGCCGTCGACAGGGTCTTTCACCGGAATCCCGTTCATCGTGACCCAGTCTAAGTAGAACGTGTCGATAACAGTAGCATCCGGCACGAAAAGCGTCCGGTACTTCAAGCCCGATTTCCAGTCCTCAAGCGAGGTCGACGTTTCGTCTAAGGGTATCGGCAAAGTACGTTCGCTCCCTGTGTTATCCGTGTAGAGCAATTCGCTGCTGACAGCGTTAGTCGGCGCTCCGCTCCAGTCGAGTGTCAGCACGCCGTTCACAATGTAAGCCGTCTGTACCCTCCGGTTCGACAGCCCGTTCTTGAATCTTTCGCCATACACTGTTCCCGAAACTTCGAATGGCAGGGATTTATTCCCGAACTTGTCGAAACTCACTAAATAGAAGATATAATCCTTTTCTTCCAGATTGTTGAGATACTGCGGGAATAAGCCGACCCGATTGTTGATAGCCACATCTAACGAATCGAGATAGTCGTTCCAGTAGATGCGAACAGTTTCGATACGTTGCGAAACAATTTGTATATTCAACAAAACGCGGTTTTCACCCGAACGAATTTCCACGCCATCTACTTTGGCGGCATAAGTAATCTCGCCGCCTTCGAGATATTCGTTATGCAAATCGTTCATCTTCGAACACGACGACAGAACAATACATAAAACGGCTCCGGCTAAAACATACTGTTTTATAACTTTTACATACTTTTTATATTTTTTCATATTCATATAACTTTAATTAACGTTAACTTTTAGTTTACCTGTTATCACCAAAGACTTCGATTTCCGTTATCTGGAAGTTATCGCCTCCTGCCCAGGTACGTAGTACTTTTATACGTATATAGCGCACTTTTGGGTTCGATGGCGAATTGATAAAATCTTCCCCATCTCTTGCCATAGCTTCGTCCTCGTTGGTGTTTTCGCCCAGAGGCAAGCCTGAGGGTTTAACCGATTCGCACTCCATGAGTTTTGTCCAACTGTCCCAACTCCCTGTCGGGTCAAGCGTTTGACATCCCCACACCTCGAAAATCCGGAGATTACCTTC
>JAIRLF010000107.1 GCA_031259655.1 Prevotellaceae bacterium | reverse complement strand
AGTACGAACTTTTTGTTTTCGACGAAGCGCTGTTTGAAGGAAATTACACTCCCGACGACCCTGCATTTGCCGACAGCGACAAATCCTGGTATCTTCACGCAATAAAAGCCCCGCAGGCTTGGGAAATCACTCGCGGCTCGCCGAAACTTACTGTCGCAATCGTCGATAACGGATTCAATCTTTCGCATCCCGAACTGAGCAGCAAAGTGGTGATGCCTTACAACGTGTGGACGCATTCGAACAAAGTATTTCCGCAACAGGTCGACCACGGAACACATGTGGCGGGAACGGCATTAGCCGTCGCCGACAATGGAAAGGGTATTTGCGGCGTCGCTCCCGGATGCGCATTTATGCCTGTTCAGGTCGCCGACGCACGGGGTTTGATGACCACTACATCCATACTCGACGGCATTCTCTACGCTCTGTATCAGGGCGCCAATGTGATAAACGTTTCGCTGGGCGGTCAATTTACAGGGCTTTCCCATTTCCCCGAAAATATGCAGGAAGATTTGATACACAATCATTTTAAAGAAGAAGAACGTTTATGGCGCGAAATTATGCGAATCGCCGCCCGTCACAATTCCGTCATAGTCGTAGCAGCGGGAAACGACAATGTGCTGGCAGGTATCGACGCCTTGCAGCGTCCCGAACTGTTTGTTACCGTTTCGGCTGTGGACAAAAACAACAGGAATTACTGCAAAGCCGATTTCAGCAACTACGGTTCTTTTTCAACCGTTTCGGCGCCCGGAGTTGACATTTACAGTTCTGTCGGCAAGAACGGTTATCAAACAATGAGCGGTACAAGCATGGCGGCGCCGATTGTGACAGGCGCTATCGCTCTGATGAAAAGCCTGAACGATTCAATAACAGGAAGGCAAATCATCTGTATCCTGCAAACAACAGGCTTACCGATGCAGGACAATATCGGAAACCTGATTCAGTTGGACAAAGCGCTCGAAACTGTCAAGTCGGGAAAAGCAGTCGACTGTACGCCTGCGCCTTCAACCGGCGATGTGCAAATACTTTTAGAATGGAACAACTACAACGATTTGGATTTATGCTGTCTCGACCCGTATGGCAATGCTATCTGGTTCAAAAATCCAAGAGTTGCGAGTGGAGGACGTCTCGAAATAGATATGAATGTGGAATATCCCGACAGTAAAACGCCTGTCGAAAACATTTATTGGGCAACCGGCAGCGCGCCCAATGGAACTTACGAGGTGTATCTTCTGTATTATAAAAGGTATGAACCGGAAATAAACGAAACGCCATACGTTGTCAAAGTAAAATACGGGGATAAAACCGAAGATTACAAGGGGCTCATAAAACAGGGAGACAATGCAATCCGCATTTGCAGTTTCACTCTGAACAACGGGAATAATGTACAAAATCCGAACTCTCCAAATCCCGATAATCCTTTAAACCGGAGGTCGCATCTGGAACAGGAACGCAAACGATTACAGCAGGAGTTGGACAAATTACAACAGGAATTAGACCTGGTGAACGAAGAATTAAAACGGAATTAAAAACAATAGATAAATTAATGTATAATAATGTAAAAAAATGAATTAAAAATGAATCAGTCAAAATTTTCGTTAGCCGATGTGCTAACAGTATTAGCAGCTCTTGCCTTTGGCTTTGTCTGCTTTTTAAGCGCCAATTTCTTTACATTGGGCAATACTCAACAAAGTATTATTATGTCAATTATTATTGCCGTATTGTTAGGCGGACTTGCGCTTGTAGCCAAATTGCTGAAACGGACAAGCCGAAGTTTCAAAACCTGTTTCATTTGTGAAATGATTATGCTGGTTTTGTTTGCCGGATTTGCCGTAGTATTTGCAATTGCGCCGTTTTCACATTATTTCGCCATCTCCGACCGGAAAACGGAAATACAGAGTAAACTTACAGCAAGCATTACTCAAGCCGAAAATATGTTTACCGAATATGAAAAATACGCCGGTACCAGAGAAGGACTTTACAAAAAAAGACTGCAAAGCGTAGTTGCCGCAAAACAGGTCAATCCAAGCGAATATGCGGCGTACGGTTTTGAAAGCAACGGAGTGTCCGACGAAAAGCAAATCGAAAACAAGATGTTCACCGTTCACGCCGACTTGTTCCCATCCAACTTCACCGCAATGAAGCGAGTTGATTCTATCTGGCTGGTAAAGTCGCGGAATATAGTCAAGAATTGGAAACCCATAGGTATAGTGGGCGTTGTAAATGATGTTGAACAAAACACAAACGAGTGGTTGGAACAGTTGATCAAACTGTCTTCCGTAAGAGAAACGGAAGAACAGTCCGAAGATTTTAGTTACGCTCTGTCGTTTGACGACCTCAAAGAAGACTTTGAAACACTCGGCGACCCTACGCCGCTTTCTCTCGGTCTGGCCGTATCGGCGTATGCGATTATGCTGCTGTCGTATTTTGTTACAAAACGACACTCGAAATTTCCGGGAATAAGAATACTGTTTTCAGCAGGAATGACCGTTGATAATGAATTATGAATCATAACAAATAAAAACAATCTTTATAATTAAAAATGGATAAAACGCAAATTTTAAACGATATTGAAAATATACAAGCAGAACAACTTGTTGAATATATCTGTCAAGGCATAGTTACCCTCGACGAGTTGAAAAGTACCGGTAATTTGGAGGCGCCCAAACGAAAAGCGATTCAAGCCTCGCTGACTGTAAGCAATTATGAAAATAACAACAGTGCGACAGACAAAACGCAAATATTAAAAAACGCTGAGAATTTATCGGCAGAACAACTTTTTGAGTATATCGGTCAAGGCATAGTAAGCCTCGACGAATTGAAAGACAGCGGCAACCTGGACGCATCCAAACGTAAAGTAATTCAAAAGTTACAGACGGCGCACGACAGGGAAGACGACGCGGCATGGGAGCGTTGCGGTTATAACGAAGCGGGACTCGCCGATTATATCCTGCAATATCCCGAAGGCAAACATACGGAAGAAGCAAAAGACAGGATTAAATTTTTGGAACAGCAGCGTCTGGATATACAGGCGAATAAACAGGAAGTTTTGCATAAACTCTGTCAAAATCCGAACGCCTATACGCCCGGTATGATAAGCGACTATTTATCAAAAGGGATAATTACAAAAAATGAACTGAACAGTTGCGGCATTAACAGCGATATTATCGACAAGTTAGACAGCATATCTCCTCCGTATTTGGATTTGGGCGAAATCCCAAAATCCATACCCGACGGATATACGGAAGTATATTTTTGGGGTATCCCGGGTTCGGGAAAAACCTGCGCTTTGGCTGCAATATTGAATACGGCGGAAAACTTGGGATATCTGGAAATCGCTACCGGACCGGGATATGATTATATGACGCGGTTAAAAAACATATTCATCAGTCAGTATGGAATTTTGCCGTCGGCAAGTCCTGTCGAAACAACGCAATATCTTCCCTTTGTCTTGAAACGGGGTAAGGATAAACCGCGTTCCATTTCGTTGATAGAGTTAAGCGGCGAGATTTTCCAGTGCTTTTACTATAAAAACGCCGGACGCCCTTTCCCTACTCAATCGCATGGAAATACGTTCGATAATTTAATGAACTTTTTGAAAAGCAAAAACCGTAAAATCCACTTCTTTTTTATTGATTATGAAAAAGAAAACAATGTGGACGCCGACAACTATACTCAAAGCGACTATTTGCAGGCGGCAGCAACATTTTTCAAAAACAACGATGTGTTCAGCAAATCAACAGACGCGATTTTCATTGTCATCACAAAAAGCGATTTAATGCCTTGCGAGAAAACGGGAAGAGTAGCCTGCTCAATAGAATATCTGCGAAATAACAATTTCACTGCATTTATCAATTCTTTAAAAGACAGGTGCAAACAACACAGCATCAATGCAGGGAAATTAACAGTTGAGCCGTTCTCGCTGGGAAAAGTCTATTTTAAACAGATTTGCAGTTTAGACAGGGATGATTCTAACAGGATAATCAACATATTAGTTAACAGGATTGCCCCAAATAAAAAAAGTATTTTAGATGTTTTTAATAAATAAATAAATGATATGGAATTAGTAATACATGGAACAAAGGGTGGATATAAAATTCTGTATTCCACGCCGAATATACCGCAAACGGTAGCAAGAGACGTTCGCCCCGACACAAGCAGCGAAAAGGCTGTCGGGCAATCGGCATATTCACTTTCGCTCATAACGGAGGGAAGAATATATACTAAATACGCGATAATACGCGATATGCTGCGCGGGATGTACACCGGAAATATCGCATTCTCGCTTTTCCTGCCGAATAACGAAAATTTGGCAGGAGCAAAGATAAAGTCTTTGTTAGACGAAATCTCCGGATGGTATTCGAAATATATTCCCGACCACAATCTCAAGAATGTGCATGAAGACTGGTCGGTTATCGACGGAATTTTAAACAAATACAAAAGCCTGCTTGTACACAAAGAAATCGAACCCTTGCAAGCGGGCGCAAAAGACGCCGTCTTTGTTTATTATTCTTCCGATGAAGAATTGCATAAATATTTCGACTCAGCGCATTGTCAAGAAGAATATACCGAATACAAACAGGTTTTCTTTGTGTCCAAAAATATGGAAAACAAACCTCAGAACCCGATATATGCCTTGCGACATTCCGAAAATGTCCCCATAAAAATTGATTTGGAAAATATTTTTTACAAATTAAACGGGTTTAATGGAACCGGCGATAATGGAATAGTAATAGAAATTAGAAACGGAAAAGGGCAACTATTGCACGACAAAGACAAAATCTATAAAAAAGATTTTATTTCGCTCAGGTATTCGAAAAAATATTTTAAAGAAATCAATCTGAGGGGAAGACCGGACGATGAGAGTATTAAAAAATATCTGATTATCGATGAAGGAAATAAAAAGATTACCCTGAAGAAAAATATCGAACTCGAAGCGGAAAGAAAAACTGTTCTTTTCTTCGCGCAAGACAACAAAGGAAACCTTGTAAGCAATGTTGAAATCTCTTGCCGGACTAATTATCTGCCTGAAAAAATCGCTATAAATAACGAAATCACTTTCAGCGGCGAAGAAATAGGACAAGCTTGGCAAGTTTCGACAAAGGGCATAACAGAAAATATGCTGTTCTATAAAATTATCATAACGCCCGAAAACAGAAATGAACCTGTACGGATAACTTTAATAAAACGTAAAGTCGTTAAAGTAATTGCTATTGATAAAGAAACACATTACTATATCTGCGATTTCAGTATTCGGACTAAAGGATACTGGGAAAATAAACCGGAGTTGACTTTTGAAAATGATGAGATTGAAAGATATTGGAATATAGAGGTCTCGACAAAAGACGGATATTATGGAAAGATTGAAAATTATTGTCCTGCAACAGGTGAAAATCCCCTGTATTTGGAATTGGAACCGCAACCAAAAGAAAGCAAGACTAAAAAAACAAACTCATTCGTGAAAAGACACCCAAAATTGATTGTGTTTATAATAACTGTGCTGATTTTTGCCATTGTGGGCGCTTGGTTATGGAATTCTTCGCTTAAAACGGAAAAACAAAAACAGGCGTTTATCAAACAAATAAAAGAATATGTAGAAGGC
>JAIRLF010000103.1 GCA_031259655.1 Prevotellaceae bacterium | reverse complement strand
CCTAACCGCTATCCCAATGTGTTCAATATGCGTGATTTCCATAATTACTATTATTACATTTTCATTAAAAAAACAAGCCGCAAAGGTATAAAAATTTTTTTAATCCGATATTTTGATTTACGATTTTTGATTGTTGATTTACGATTTTTGATTGTTGCTTACGCACGAAAGGAACATTATTTTGATTTACGATTATTCATTTTCCGTTCTTCCGAATGGAATATTTACTTATCTGTAAACAATACATAAGATTTCAATATACAGTCAAAACTTTGTGCGCTTTGCGGTAAAAAGTTTCGTGCCGAAAGCGATTTTGCTGCGCGTAGTTCGCAAAAATAACTATCTTTGCCGGCAATAATACCAGTAATATACCGGATGACAGAAAAGATAATAGAGATAAAAGGTGTTGAGCCAGTGGATATTTACGGAGCGAATAATGCGTTCTTTAATTTGATAACAGCCAAATATCCCGAATTGAAAATCGTAGCGCGTGGGAATATCATCAAACTTTCGGGGCTCGAAAAAGATATCGCCGACTTTGAAAACAAATTCGCAATTCTTGTCGAATATTTAGAAAACTATGGAGCGATAAACCTTTCTGCTATAGCTCATATCTATTCTAACGAAAAGTTGCGGGTCAACAATGACGAAACGCTAATCCTGTACGGAAACAATGGCAGAATAATAAAAGCAAGAACGTATAACCAGCAGCGATTAGTCGAACAGTACGAACACAACGACCTTTTGTTCGCAACCGGTCCCGCCGGTTCGGGCAAAACATACACTGCGATAGCGCTGGCTGTTCGCGCGCTGAAGAATAAAGAAGTTAAGCGCATTATCCTTACCCGTCCCGCCGTCGAAGCCGGAGAACGGCTCGGATTTCTTCCCGGCGATATGAAAGAAAAATTAGACCCATATCTCCAACCCTTATACGACGCTCTTAACGACATGATTCCCTTGCGAAAACTGCAATCGTACATGGAGGACGGAACAGTCCAAATCGCGCCGTTGGCATACATGCGCGGACGCACTTTGGACAACGCCTTCGTTATTCTGGACGAAGCGCAAAATACAACGCTCAATCAGATAAAAATGTTCCTTACACGCATGGGTAATAACGCAAAATTCATTGTTACAGGCGATATTACGCAAATAGACCTGCCGCGAAAATCCGATTCTGGATTGCCGAGGGTCATCACTTTTCTGAAAGATATCAACGGAATAGCCTTAGTGGAGTTCGACGTCGCCGATATTGTCCGGCACAGATTAGTCAAACAAATAGTCGAAGCTTTTGACAAAAACGACGGCGTTTAACGGATTTTTACCGTACAGCCGTTCAAAATTCTTATCTTTTTGTACTTTTGCGGAGAATGAAATATGTATTTAAATATATTAAAACATTAATAATGAAAAGTTATCAGTTATTTATCTTATGCGTTTCAGTTGTTTTTTACGGATGCGTTGCGCCGGCTAACACGTCGGACACCCTGTTCGAAGGCATGGAACATTTTTTCGTAACACCCGAAAGCTATGTTGCCGCTTATACCGCTCAACCGCCTAAAATCGACGGCAATATCGACGATGAAGTATGGCGTCCGGTTGCATGGACAAACAAATTCCGCGATATCGAAGGAGACGCCAAACCTCTCCCGTATTATTCCACACGGGCAAAAATGCTGTGGGACAACGATTATCTGTATATTGCCGCTTATATGGAAGACAAACATTTGTGGGCAAACCTGAAAGAACGCGACCAAATTATCTATGCCGACAACGATTTTGAAGTCTTTATCGACCCGTCGAACACAGGGCACAATTATTACGAATATGAGGTTAATGCATACAACACGATGTTCGACTTGTTCCTGACAAAGCCCTACCGTTCGGGTGCGCATGTCCTTATCTCATGGGACAGTAAAGGTTTACAGCATGCGGTAGAAATGAAAGGGACGTTGAATAATTCTGCCGACGAAGACGAAGGCTGGACAGTGGAAATCGCGATACCCTTCAAAGATATTTCCGATACGCCAAAAGACAGAGATATCTGGAGGCTGGGTTTCTCGCGTGTAGAATGGGATACGCATGTCGTTGACGGTAAATATGTGAAACAAACCGACGAAAACGGCAAAACATTACCCGAACGTAATTGGGTATGGTCGCCAACAGGCGCAATTAACATGCACATGCCCGAAAGGTGGGGCTATTTACAGTTTTCGTCTCAGGACGCCGCTACTCAATTGCCCGCATTCGAATTGCCATACAGCGAACTGCAAAGTCAATATCTGTGGCTCCTCTTTTACCGTCAAGAGCAGTATCGTCACAAAAACGGAGTTTATGCAACCGGTCTCAACGAATTAGGTTTGCCCGACACAGTGCAGGTTGCCGGCAAATCGAATGTCTTATCGCTGATTGCTACTCCCCGTCAGTTTGTAGCCAATATCTCGGACGATTCGGGTAAAACAGTTCAAATTGACCATGAAGGAAAGGTAAAGTAACCTCTCATAGAGACGACAGGGTTCCTGTCTCAAAAGACCGAAATCGCCGTAGTCAAATATATATATACCCTATTTTATACACGGGGGACATTTGTGTAAAAAATAATAATTTACCATGGATATTTTGTAAGGTTTTGGGCGCCGAAACAAGGCAAACAATTGCATATATCAAATCTGTCTGGAAAAAATTCAGTATCGACCCTCTTGAAATAAATTTTCTTGATGCTCATTATGCCTGTCTGTACAAAAGGGAAAATGAAATGGCTAATCTGTTGACAATAGTCTGTATAATAACCATTATCATAGCAATCATGGGCGTGTACGGTATGATTGTTTTCAATATCAGGCAAAAGGAAAAAGAAATCGCTTTGCGAAAAATTGCCGGAGCAACTGTATGGGATATACTTCTGCTGCTGAACCGCGGAGCGCTGATTCAACTGATAATTGCTTTTGTTGTAGCCGCTCCGGTGGCATATTATGTCGCAAACCGCTGGCTTGAGAATTTTGCGTATAAGATTTCGATTCAATGGTGGGTGTTTGTGCTTTGCTGGTTAGTTATGTGCGCGATAACTGTTGCAACAATCTGTATGCAAACATACAGAGCGCTGAAAACGGAATAGTAATGAAAATAGAATCTATATTCTTGAAAAACATGAGAATAAAGGCTATTTCCGATGCCATAAAAGATATTTAACAAACATTTAACATTGCCGGAATATTTTTTTACAAAATTTCACTTTTGAGACAAAAAAATATATTAACTTTGAAGCCGAAAAAATGACGTATTTATGGATTCAATTAATGTTTTAGGGATTGTGTATCACACAAATATCTACATAAAGGAGACGATTATCAATATCTTAAACCGGTCGTTTGAAGGTTTTGAATGCCGGAGAGTATGGCAAACTTATGATACTAACGGTCCCGCGCCGGAAACCAAGCCACCTTTGCATGAGTTGAAAGAAGTATATAAATTAAAACATATAAAAGCAAGTTCGTTAATTATCCAAGCAATCATGCAAGGCATAACAGGCTTGGCGTGTCCGTATATAGTGGTATGCGGTTGCGTGAAAAAAACACAAATGCCGAAAGGTGAGAGGGTCGGCTTACAATTTAATCTTTTTCAGTTATGACACTTAATTCTCCAATCTTTAAATAAAAATTAAAAACAGTAAACAGTAAGTAAAGTAAAATA
>JAIRLF010000069.1 GCA_031259655.1 Prevotellaceae bacterium | reverse complement strand
TACAAAACTGTTGAGTGCGCGATGTACTAAATAATCTTTACCCGATTTAACTTCAAGAGGAATAACCGATAATTTGTCGTAATCGTCAATCAGAAAATCCACTTCTCCACGTTTTTTATTATCGTAATAAAACAGATTTTTGCCGTGCGCTTTGAGTTCCGAAGCAACAACACATTCATAAACAGAACCCAGGTTGACACTTGTTTCGTTGTCTATTATTGCACGTATATTATTTTTATACAACACATTCGTTAAAAGTCCGACATCATTAAGATATAGTTTCAGCAGATTTTTGTCACTTGATTCTATAAGTGGAAATATGGGATTTGCGATTGCCTTAACTTCCAAAGTAATGCCGGAATGAATGAGATATTCAAATTCTTCTTCGTAATCAATATATCGCTTGCCGGCTTTATTTTCAATATCTTTGACTACGATACGTTTCTTTTTATTTTCTAAAACAGAAGGTATCATCTTGTATATTTTTCTTATCTTCAACCGCTTTTCCGCATCGTATTTGGAAGCATCAATGGCATAATAGTTTTGAATTTCCGACTGTACAGTTCGCACCTTCACTACGTTTTTGGTTTCAAGATATGTATTGACCGCATCGGGCAAACCGCCTGCAATAAGATATTTCTTAAACAGATCCATTACCTTGTTGTGAATATTTTCCGGCAAACTTTCGCGGGATAAAAAATTTTGCCGCAGATTGTCTATTGCCTCTTCGCCAAAATTATTTGCCCACAAAAACTCTTCAAAATCAAGCGTATACATACGTATCACCTCTATACTGCCAATTGGAATTGAGGTAGTTTGTGCAAGCGTAATACCCAGCAACGAGCCACTTGCAATGTAAGTAAACCGTCTTTCCTGTTGCAGGAATTTGAGCAGTGTAAGCAAGTGAGGGTACGCTTGTATCTCGTCTAAAAATATAATCGTATCTTCTTTTATGCCCATTTTGTTACCGGCGAGCATACTGATTTGCAGATAAAAATCCTCTACACTTTTCGTATGTTCAAACAGTTTGTCGCCCACAAAATCTTCCAAAAGGTTTATTTCGATGTAGTTTTTGAACAAGTTGCTGCAAACAAAACGGATAATATAACTTTTTCCAATCTGTCGCGCTCCGTCAATGACCAAAATTTTATTTGCATTCGATTTAAAATGCTCTTTTATAGTTGCCTGTATCTTTCTTTTTAGCATAATCTACACTTTTCCCATTAAAATCACGCCGCAAAATTACACTTTTCCTATAAAATACCCAAATAAAAATTACATTTTTCCTGTATTTCTATTAAATCAGAACATAATATCCTCCTGTTTTACTGGAGCCTGTATAAATAATTTTATGCTCGTTGCGGAGTTTTTTTATCCAACGCTCAATAGTTTTTTGAGGGATATTTAGCTCTGATTCAAAAAAAGGAATTCTTTTACCCGGATAAATTTTAATTAGTTCAAATAATCGATTTACTCCCTCACTTTCGAGATTTACTCCCTCACTTTCGGGATTTACTCCCTTATTGTTAATTAATCGTTTTTGCCAATCAAAAATCGTATCACCTTTGGTGGAGTCTTTTTGCAGCGTATAATGTAATTCCGACACAAAGCCGTCTCCTCGGTTATGAAAACTAAACGTCATTGTAGGATAATTGGTAATCAACTTCCTGATACGGATGAATCCACTACCGTATTTTTCAATATCATGCGTTAGATAGAAAGCTTCTGCAAGTTGTTTGTTACGGGTACTTGCACTGTATGCATCTGTTTTCAACTCATCTTCTGTCAAGTCGCCATACAGCCCTCCGGGGTTGAAAAATGTAATTTGTTGATCGAATATTTTTATTTGAATGTCTGTTGAACTTTTGTAGTCCCTGTGAATTAAAGCATTCAGCAAAAGCTCACGAATAGCATCCAATGGATATTCCGGTATTTCGGTTCGTTGCGTAGTTTTTCCGGTTATCTCAAAAGCAAATTTCAAATGACTAATAATTGTTTGCATGGCTTCTTCAGCCACATCATATAAATTACCGTTAATCATTTTATCTGCAAGAATTAAAGACGGGGTTTTAAATCGACCAATATGCACATTATGCAATAAATTTTCCCTCGAAAAAAGAATCATAGCGGCATTTGTAGGCTTTCCGTCTTTCAACATACGTAATTTGTACAATGCTTCAACCGGATTTTCCGGCAAATGAAAGCGACCGGTTGCATTTACTCTCGCTATGAATGATTTTATCTTTTCCGGATTTAAACTTTCCGTGTCAGCTCCAAAATAAGGGTAAGCATCCCACGAATATTGCATGGACTGTAAATAAACATCGGAAATTTCAGGCGCCGACAACAAATGGTTTGCATTGTTTATCCTTCTGAAATACCGTCCCCGAAAAGCTACCGGTTTAACCGGAAATTCTTTAATCGAAAACGACAGCACATCAGAGTTTTTGTACGTTACAACTTCTACATCCGGGATAATCGAGGGCTTTGTTTTATTTTTTATTTCGTTTAACCATTTTTGAATGCTTTCATTTCCAACACGAAATCCTTTGACAGGATTGCCGTCGTTATTAACGCCCACTAAAACCCTGCCGCCTCGTGCATTGGCAAAAGCCGTCAATGTTTCAATCACTTCGTCGTTGAACCCGGATTTGAATTCTAATACTTGATTTTCAGTGAGCATAGCGATTCTTTATAGTTATGATTATGTATTTCATTCAATTTCTCCTGATAACACTATTATCATTATTCAATTTGACGAGGTTGTTTGTATCAATAGACCGTTTTTATTATTTATTTCCGTCATTTTTTGGAAAATCATTTGTATCCATTCGTGGAAGCGCTAACGGTGAATCATTTAACGACGCTATACGGGCTTCCGTAGTAAAACCTAATCGACATTTGTATTGTCTCAACAACGACAGTGTAATTTCATTATAATTACCATAAGGATAACAAATTGTCCAGTTATTAACATTCCCGCCGATTTGCTTTATAAAATCGGTGGATTTCCGTATTTCATATTCCTGTTTTTCTTTTGGCAAAGACCCCAGCCAATAATGGTCGTATCCATGACTCCCGATATGCATACCGCATTGCACCATGCAGCGCAGTTGATCCGTACTCATATACAATTCCCTGCTAAAAGCCTGTTCGTCATTCGATACAAATTTCCGGAATAAATCATTTGTTATTCTGTTCCGCAACGATTCCTCCAATTCAACTTGAAGTAAACGTTTGATAAAAACAACTTCCTTAATATCAAATCTGCTGGCAACAGCTAATTTTTCAAAATAATATTCATACGATTTTAATGTATATTCGCCGGCATAATGTAACAGAAGTTTTCTTATCTCTTCAAGCAAAATATTTATATTTTCTATCGATGCGAGTATAAAATGTATCTTATTTACGTCCAATACCGTATGTTCGGTTACAGCTTTTACCGGCGGAAAAAAAGCGCCTTGTATCTTTTTATCATACAACACAGGAAAAACATTTGTAAAGTGGTCGAGATAAGCATC
>JAIRLF010000018.1 GCA_031259655.1 Prevotellaceae bacterium | reverse complement strand
TTTTTGTTTCCATAACCATTGATTCCTGAAATTTTCGCAAAGGTAATAAAATTTTAAATAATCAACGCAACGGCATAGACTGCAATACCTTCTTCCCGACCGGCAAACCCTAATTTTTCCGTAGTTGTAGCTTTTATCGAAACATTTCCGGTCGGAACATTCATTATATCCGACAATATCCGGCGCATTTCCGGTATATAGTCTTTTATTTTAGGCTTTTGCAAGCATACGGTTATATCCGCGTTTCCAACGGTATAATTCTCTTTTTTCAGCAATTCGACAACATTCGAGAGCAAGATTTTACTGTCTATTCCTCTGTATTTCTCGACAGTATCGGGAAAGTGGACGCCGATATCGCCTAATGCCGCCGCTCCGAGCAAGGCGTCGCACAAAGCGTGAATCAAAGTATCTCCGTCCGAATATGCGATACATCCCTTATAATGTTCGATTTTCATCCCTCCAAGCCAAAAATCGTAACCTTCCGACAGTATGTGAACATCGTAGCCGAATCCTATTCGTGGAATCATTTCGATAAATTTTTATTCGTTTTAACCGTTTTCTTTGACGTTTTCGCCTTTACATCTGACGTTTTTGAAATTTTCGCCGGAGAATCTTTTTTTGCAGCCGGTTTTGCCGCTTTTTTCGCAACCGGTTTCGATTCCATAATTCCCGATTCTTTCAGTTCCGACAGAGTCTTTTTGGGCAGAATATGTTCGAGCAGCGAAATATGATATTCACTCTCTTTATTTTCTGCGATATATTCGAGCAATTTTTTATTTCTTGTTTTTTCGTCTGTTTCCGAATACCTGTTTACCTCTATTATAAAATCGCTTAAAACGTTCATATAGTTAATATAAGCGTCGTAAGGCGAGGAATAGGGATTGAAATATTTGTGAACATTTCCATCGGAAAACCATTTTGTACACATATAATA
Organism: Prevotellaceae bacterium; assembly: GCA_031259655.1. Taxonomy (GTDB): domain Bacteria; phylum Bacteroidota; class Bacteroidia; order Bacteroidales; family UBA932; genus JAIRLF01. The sequence continues at coordinate 2,511 of JAIRLF010000018.1, read as the reverse complement.
AAAATGGTCGCTATTTTGGAGTTTCAGCCATGTGTCGATTAATCCGGGGTCGTATATATCCCTTAATTTTTCCGACAGGGAGTAAAGCGTATCAAATGCATCGTCCTGTAATTCATTGCCGAGCCATGCGCTGAGGTCGCGTTCTTCGTCTGCCCACGAGATAGCGTACGGGACGTGAATCGCAGCCACAGGTTGATGTTTGTCGTAAATTTCCGACGGAGTCAAAAACTCGAAATTGGTTGAAGCAAAAACCTGTTTCGGCAAATTCCGCATAAACTCGAATATACCCGACGAGGCATGTTGATGTTCTCCGAATGTTTCATAGTCCATAAACAGGTTGACGATTTCTTCTTTTTCATCGACGGCGTTCAACCACGAAACATATTTCTCCGAAGTTACAGGCCATTCCGCCCAGTTTTTGTTCGAGAAACGAAACGAAATATCGTCGCTCAGCCGGAAATTTCGCAGCAATACCTTCAATTTCGGATTGATTGCATTTGCATAGACGTAGTTCGAACTTTTCCAGCCGAGAATATGGCGGGCGCCTTCGGTCAGCATCGTTTTGTAGCCGAGTTTTTCGACTTGAGCGCCGATTGCGTCGGAATATATCAGTTCCGTCAAGCGGAAAGCGCTCGGAGTATATCCGAAATATTTCTTCATTAAGGAACTGTGGAATACAATCTGACGTTGAAATTCTTTTTCATCTTTCATAACAGCCAGACTGTGCGCCGATGTTTCCGTCAAAAATTCGACACAGCCGGTATCGGCAAGATTTTTGAAACTTTCCAGCACATCGGGAGCGTATAACGCAAACTGTTCTATTGCCGAACCGGTTATCGAAAACGATACTTTGAACCGTTCGCCATATTCCTTTATCAGTTCGAGCAAAAGATTGTTCATCGGCAAATAACAGCGGTCGGCGACTTTCCTCATTATGGAACGGTTGTTGAACTCGTCGAAATAGTAATGATTTTCGCCGATGTCAAAAAAACGGTAACGCCTTAACCGGAAAGGTTGATGAACTTGAAAATAAAAACATATTGTCCTCTTCATACTTATAATTATCTATCAATTAGAACTATTTTTAATTAACTTCTTTTTGGGCGATTTCTCGTATAATTCAATCAAATGAGCGATATACAGGACTGCTGCGACGCTCCATGCCTGCGATATCGCTCCGCAAGGCTCGTGAGGCGGGTCGCCCGTGTACATTTCGGGGATGGCGCAGATGCATCTTGCCGTCATATCCTGTTCAAAGTTAGACATTATACGTTTTGCTTCGGAAATATACGATTTGCCGTGCAGATTGAATTTTGCTTCAACATAGTGCGCAAGCAGCCAAACCCATACGGTTCCCTGATGGAATGCCGAATCGCGTTCATGCGCCGAACCTTCGTATCTGCCTTTGTAAACAGGGTTCTTGGGCGATAATGTCCGTATCCCTTTGGGTGTTAACAAATCATATTCGATGGCTTTCAGCACGTTTTCTTTCGCTTCGTCGTTGATGGGGCTGTATGGCAGAGACGTTGCTATTATTTCGTTTGGACGTATCCGCTGATTTTGCCCGTCGATTCCGACATAATCCGCCAAATGTTCTTTTTCCGGCATCCAGAATATTTTCATGTAATTGTCTTCGATTAAAGCGGGAACATGTTCCCATTCCTTAACAAAATTTATGTCGCCATATTTTTCCGCAAGTTTCAGTGTGTAACATATTGCGTTATACCAAAGGGCGTTCACTTCGACGGTGTACCCGTATCGGGGAGTAACCGGACGATTATCGACCAAAGCGTTCATCCATGTTTTGGGTATTCCGCGTTCTTCCGCCCATATCAGACCGTTTTCGTGCATCAGTATACCCTCATTGACGCCGTTTCGATAGGCGTTGAGAATGCTTTTCATTTTCGCGCCGTACGATTTCCATATTGTATCCGTCTCTCCGGTAATGCTTTCGTACTTCTGTATCGACCAAAAATACCAAAGCGGAGTGTCGACGGCGTTATAAACCAAATCTTTTGTATCGACAATGTCGGGGAATAAGCCGTCTTTCAATTTGGTTGAGACAGAGTCGAGCGCCGACTTGTATGTTTTGGCGTCTTTGCACAAAAGTCCGGGTAAGGACAGAAAGGTATCCCTGCTGCGGCAACCGTACCAGTGATATCCCGATACGATTTCGGCGCCGCGTTTCCGTTTCATAATAAATTGACTTGCCGTATTCCGGAGGCAACTCATGAACGAATCTTTCGGGGGACGAAGCGTCATCTCGCGATTGAATTTACGGATGAGCGACAAAGGATTGATTTCGTTTAACGATGCCGAAAAAATGATGCTCTCGCCTTTCTTCAACGGCATCTCGAAGTACCCCGGAGAAAACAAATCTTCCTGATATTCGTATCCCCGTTTCTTTTCTTCCATGTACTCAATATTATAGTACCAGTCGGGAACGGCGATAAATTCATTGTTTTTACTTATTTGCATGTTCAGGGCGGGATATTCGGCGTACAGTTTCGA
>JAIRLF010000355.1 GCA_031259655.1 Prevotellaceae bacterium | reverse complement strand
AATAATCAATGAATAAAAAATGGTATTCTTTTAAATTATTTTTGGAAAAACGCCGAATAAGCAGAGCGCAGTCCGGCGTTTTTTCGATTTTTTATACCGCCAAACATCGTGCGTAAACAGTGGTCGCGTCATAGTAATGACAGTGGTTGCATCATAGTAATGACAGTGGTTGCGTCATAGTAATGACAGTGGTCTCGTCATAGTAATGACAGTGGTTGCGTCATAGTAATGACAGTGGTCACGTCATAGTAATGACAGTGGTTGCGTCATAGTAATGACAGTGGTCACGTCATAGTAATGACACTGGTCACGTCATAGTAATGACAGTGGTCACGTCATAGTAATGACACTGGTTGCGTCATAGTAATGACGCGTTAGAGTCAACAACACCATAATCTACGTGGAGACGCAAAATATTGCGTCTCTACAAATCTACGTCCTTGACCTTGCGTTCTTTACGTATGTCATTGCGTTCTTTGCGGTTAAAGTTTTCGACGCCCTCAACGACCACAGCATTGTCCAGTGTAGAGACGCAAAATATTGCGTCTCCTCGACGACATTTTCCTCGACGACCATAGCCGTCAGAATAAGGCTGAAAGCCTTACAATCAATAGCATAGGGCAACGCCCTATGTGAATAGAAAGCAGACGGCAAGCCCTGAAAGGGCGAAATCACCACAGAGACGACAAGGGAGTATTTACCGGCCGGCATGCCAAACTCTTAGTTCTTAACTCATTAGCGTAATAGCGGAGGCGGCGAGCAGCAATATAAAAAGAGAATTTGCAACGATATTTTTATTGATTTTGATGAATAAAATTCTCAAGTATATAGTTGCAGGAATGAATATTATCTGTAGCATGAGTTTACTTTCGGGGGCAAAAAGCAGATATATCAAAACCGAAAAAAACATTAAGGTCGAAATCGAACGCAAACAGGATATAGTGCTCTGACTCATTCCTTGACGGGTTAATGTAATGGGCATGAACATTCCTGCCATAGTTAAGACGGCAATAAACGCGCAAAATATATATTGAGAAGTTTTCATCTCGACAATTTTTATCGACAAATTGTCCGGGATAATATTATTGAGCGTTGTTTCAATCGGATACAACCAATTTCCATCTAAAAAATGAAAAACGAAAATAGCAAAATAGAACGGTACAACGAATCCTGCGATTGAAATAATCCAGTCTCTAAATCCGGCAATTTTGAATCGGTATAACGTTATTATATAAGGTATAAACAAATATATTGCAAAGCTGTAAAAAAAAGTCGCTATTCCCAAATACATGGAAGACAGGAATATCGCTTTATAATCGGATGTTCGTTTATATACGTTGAAAAGAACATTGTACGAGAGCAGAATGAAAACAGTTGCAAAATGCACCTCCGACAAAGGATGCAGAAACGAAAATCCTCCAACCGGAACAACCCACAGCCATACGAGCAAATGCTCTCTGCCCATGATAGATATATGGTCGAAACTGAGTTTGTACATCAACATTCCGGCGACCAAAACCATGAACATCGAAATCGCCGCCGACAATTTGCCCGTCAAGATATCCGGGCATCCCGTAAATACAGAGTTTCGCCATTCTGCTTTTTCGGAAATACCGAAAAACAATTCTTTCGAATATAACAGCAACAAAGCAAGCAAGGCAAACAGTAGAATACTGAATACCTTACGTCTTATGTTGTCGAATATCATTTTTAATCGATAAATTACATTTTGTCGGGGACATTTATTCCCAACAAATACATGCCTTTTTTCAGTATTTCCGCAACCTGATACGACAAAGCAAGGCGCATGTTTCGGTTTGCGGTATTTGCCTCTTTCAGAATGGGATAATCGTGATAGAACTGATTATATTCCTTAGCTAAATCGTAAACGTAATTGGCAATCAGCGCCGGCGAAAAATTTTCTCCGGCAAGTTTAACCGTTTCGGGAAACGTTTCGATAAGCTTAATCAATTCAATTTCTTTGCTGTCGGGAGTAGCCTCGTTCATTTCGTCTGCAAACGCGGGTTCTTCGTTTTTGCGCAACACCGATTTTATCCTCGCATGAGTGTACTGGATAAAAGAAGCCGTATTGCCGTTGAAATCAATAGATTCCTTCGGATTGAAAAGCATTGTCTTTTTAGGGTCGACTTTGAGGATGAAGTATTTCAACGCTCCGAGACCTACCATATCGACAATATTATCAGCTTCTTCGCCTGTCATTTCGTCGAGTTTGCCTAACTCTTCCGACACTTCTCTTGCCGTCCGAATCATTTCATCGATAAGGTCATCGGCATCAACCACAGAGCCTTCCCTCGACTTCATTTTTCCTTCGGGCAACTCAACCATTCCGTACGAAAGGTGATAGATATCGTCAGACCATTTGTAGCCAAGTTTAAGGAGAATGAGTTTAAGCACCTGAAAGTGATAATTTTGTTCGTTACCGACAACGTAGAGCAATTTGTCGAAACGATATTCGTCGAAACGCTGTTCCGCAGTTCCCAAATCCTGAGTGATATACACCGATGTGCCGTCGCTGCGCAAGAGCAGTTTTTGGTCTAAACCTTCGTCGGAGAGGTCAATCCACACCGAGCCGTCGTCTTTTTTAAAGAAAATTCCTTTCGACAGACCTTCTTCAACGATTTTCTTACCCAAGACCCATGTGTTTGATTCGTAGTAAGTTTTATCGAACGAGACTCCAAGTTTGTCGTAAGTTTTGTCGAAACCTGCATACACCCAACCATTCATTTTTTCCCACAAAGCAATAGTTTCGGGGTCTTTGGCTTCCCATTTGCGAAGCATTTCGCGCGCTTCCACAAAAATCGGGGCGGCATTTTCGGCTTCCGCCTGTTCCATGCCTTTGGATACAAGTTCTTTAATCTGCGATTTATATTCTTTGTCGAATCGCACATAATAATCGCCGACTAAATGGTCGCCTTTTTTTCCTGTGAGTTCAGGAGTTTCGCCGTTGCCGAAATTCAACCAGGCGAGCATTGATTTACAGATGTGAATACCCCTGTCGTTGACCAAATTAACTTTTACAACCTCGTGTCCGCAGGCTTCGAGGATATTGGAAACCGACCAACCGAGCAGTATATTGCGGATATGCCCTAAATGCAATGGTTTATTGGTATTTGGCGACGAATATTCCACCATAAAGCGTTTGTTTGTGGGCGCAAAAAAGCCGAAATTCTTATCGACAATATATTCCGACAGTTTGCCGAGCCAAAACGAGGGTTTCAGTTTGATATTCAGAAAGCCTTTGATGACATTGACGCTGTCGACGACATCCCACCGTTTCAACAGATTCTCACCCAAATCTTTGGCTGTCTGTTCCGGAGATTTGCCGCTCCATTTCAAAAACGGGAATATAACAGCGGTATAATCGCCTTCAAATTCTTTCCGCGTCTTCTGAATTTGCACAAGATTTTCCGGTACGGTGGGATATAACTCCTTGACAGTATCAACAATATGCGATTTAACGACGTCTTCTACAATCATGGTCAAAATTATGCCGGTAAACTATTTTTTTCCCTGATTTGCGACTGCAGCCATTTTCTTTTTAATTTCTTCGGGGTCGCCAAGGAAATAATCTTTGACAAGATTGATATCATCGTCAAATTCAAAGACATAAGGCACTGCCGTAGGGAGATTCAAACTTACGATTTCCGAGTCGGAAATGTTTTTCAGAAACTTGATTATCGCTCTCAGACTGTTGCCATGAGCGGCAACGATAATTTGCCCGTACTGCTGTAACGAGGGAACAATCACTTTTTCCCAATATGGAACAGCCCGTTCGACAGTTTCCTTAAGCGATTCGGTCAATGGGAGTTCGCTGTCGGTTAATTCGTTATAACGAATATCAGCACGAGGATTACGCGTGTCGTCCGATGCAAGCGGAGCCGGTGCGATGTCGTAGCTTCTGCGCCATACAAGAACTTGTTCTTCACCGTATTTAGCGGCAGTTTCCGCTTTGTTGAGACCTTGCAGCATTCCGTAATGTTTTTCGTTCAATCTCCACGATTTTTCGACGGGAATCCAGTCTAAGTCCATGACATCCAAAACACCGTTCAAAGTTTTTACCGCTCTTTTCAGGTAGGATGTATAAGCTTTTTGAAAACAAAAACCGTTTTCTTTCAGCGTTTTGCCGGCTAAAATTGCTTCTTCGATACCTTTTGGCGACAAATCTACGTCGGTCCAGCCTGTAAATCTGTTTTCGTTATTCCAAACACTTTCTCCGTGACGGAGCAATACTACTTTTTTCATTATCTAATCTGTTTATTATTAATATTATTTTAATTTCGAATTATTTTCACTTCGCCCGACAAACCTGTTTTTATTATCGACGAAGGTTTTCCCGTCATTTTCCCCGCGTATTTTGCATCAACAACAAAATCAACGCCTTCGATGATGGCTTTCGATATCTCGCTAAACGATTGCGGAGCGGGCATGCCCGAAAGATTTGCGGATGTCGACACTAAAGGTCGTTTAATGGCTCTAATCAAACTGTTACAGTATTCGTGGTTTACAAGACGAATACCGAGGCTTCCGTCGGAAGCCATTAGTTCGGACGATACGCCGCAGGCATTCGGAAAAACAACTGTCAACGGTTTGTCGGATATTTCGACCAACTGAACAGCAATGTCCGGAACTGTATGGACATACTTGTATATCATGTTTATATCGGAAACCAAGATAAGCGATGCGGCGCCCGCATCCTTTTGTTTCAGCTTATACAATTTTTTTATCGCGTCGTCGTTCGTGGCGTCGCAGCCTATACCCCACACCGTATCCGTCGGATATAATATTATTCCGCCATGTCTCAGGATGTCCGCCGCCTTTTTTATACTGTCTATCATTTTGTTTACTAATAACTTTCTTTATGTAAAGAATTTGCAAATGTACACATTTTTTCTTTATAACAAATTT
>JAIRLF010000262.1 GCA_031259655.1 Prevotellaceae bacterium | reverse complement strand
TATGAAAAAATGTGTTACCTTTGCACTTCGATTTAAAGAACAGTATTATGATATCGTTTAAGAAATATAATTCTATCGAAAACGTTTTTGATAAGGAGTTTGTAGATAAAATCGAACTCGAAGGTCATCAAAATGCGCGATTTGTGATACAGGAGAAAGTTCACGGCGCGAATTTTTGTTTTGCGACCGACGGAGAAATCGTAAGCGCAGGGAAGCGCACCGGATTTGTCGAATCCGGCGAAAGTTTTTATGGTCACGAAGAGTTGCTCGAGCGTTACAAAGAAAGAATAATCAAGATGTTTACGCTTGTTAAAAAGAAATATCCCGATACCCTGACGGTGACGATATTCGGCGAAATGTTCGGAGGCAAATATCCGCATCCCGAAGTAACGAACGATTCCCGCATAACATGCATCCAAAAAGGCGTGTACTATTGTCCCAATCACGAATTTTACGCCTTCGACCTGTATGTCTCCGGCGCCGACACCTCACGGTTTCTCGTGGTGGACGAGATGAATACATTCTTCGAAGAAGCCGGATTTCTGTACGCAAAAACACTGTTTACGGGAACAATCGACGAATGTCTGCAATATCCGAACGCCTTTCCGAGCCATATTTCCGAATGGCTGGGGTTGCCGCCTGTCGACGACAATATTTGCGAAGGCATAGTGATTCGCCCGTCGGAACCGCTTTATTTTCACAACGGAGCGCGTGTACTGCTGAAAAGCAAAAACAGCAGGTTTGCCGAAAAAAAATCGGTGAAGAAACGGGTAAAAACCCCGTCCGCAGAACCTTCATACAGCGAACTTCTGCAAAACTTGCTCGATACCGGCGAAGAATATGTTACCGAAAACCGTCTGGACAACGTAGTCAGCAAAATCGGGTCAGTTTCGATGCCGAAAGACACCGGCAAGTTAATCGGACTGTTCAGCAAAGATATTTTGGAGGATTTTTTAAAAGAACACTCTGTTCGATATCATTCTTTGGAAAAAGACGAACAGAAAATCTTTAATAAATACATTAATTCACAGGCATCAACATTGATAAAAAGATATTATAAGATTATATGAGAATAACTTTTCATGGAGCAGCAGGCGTTGTAACAGGGTCGAAACACCTGATAGAATTGAACGACGGCACAAAAATACTTTTAGATTGCGGAATGTTTCAGGGACACGGCAAAGATACTGAAACAATGAACCGTACATGGGGTTTTAATCCCGCAGAAATAAACTGTCTGATACTTTCGCATGCGCATGTCGACCATTCGGGATTGATTCCGAAATTGGTTAGAGACGGTTTCAAGGGCAAAATCTACGCAACTCACGCCACCGTCGATTTGACGGAGATTCTTCTCTACAATTCGGCGTATATTCAGGAAGCGGATATAGTATTTCTGAACAAAAGACGTAAAAAAGAAGGGCAACCGCCACTCGAAGTTCTTTACACCGAAGAAGATGCGAAACAGTCGATGTCACATTTCGTATCCGTTGCCGGCTCGTATCCTTTCCCTTTGCGGAACGATATTTCGCTGTCGTTATACGAGGCGGGACATATACTCGGCAGTTCGACCGTCTTCCTGAGAATCAAAGAGAACGGCAAAGTAACGAACATAGCGTTCAGCGGAGACGTCGGTCGTTACGGCGACCCGATTTTGCGTTCGCCGCAAGCGTTCCCGCAAGCGGATTACATTATCGTCGAATCGACGTATGGAAACAAACTTCATCAGGAATCGGACACTTACGCCAACGAACTCAAGAAGCATATCAAAGAAACATGTCTCGAAAAAGGCGGCAAACTGATTATTCCCGCATTCAGCGTAGGACGTACGCAGGAGATTCTCTACGCCCTCAACGAACTCGAAATCAATGAAGAATTGCCTCCAATCGACTATTTTGTCGACAGTCCTCTGTCCATCGAAGCCACCAATGTTGTCAAACGTCATCCCGAATGTTTCAACAAAGCTGTTATCCGGTTAATGAAAACCGATTTCGACCCGTTCGATTTCAAAGGATTACATTATGTTAAGGATGCGGAAGAATCGAAACGGCTGAACGAATACAATAAACCCTGCGTGATAATCTCCGCGTCGGGAATGGCGGAAGCAGGACGCGTCAAACATCATATCGCCAACAGCATCAGTAAAAAACGGAATACGATTTTGTTAGTAGGCTATTGCGAACCGGCTTCGCTGGGAGCGCGATTGAAAGAACGTCCCGAAACTATCAGAATCTTTGGTGAAGAATTTACTGTCAGAGCGGACATCAGGGAAATACATTCGATGAGCGCTCATGCCGACTATAACGACCTGTCGCAGTATCTTGCCTGTCAATATCCCGACGAAGTGAAGCAGGTATTTGTCGTACACGGAGAACCCGAAGTACAGCACGAATTTAGCCGAAGACTCCGGCGAAAAGGATTTAAAGATGTTGTCGTACCTAAAATGCACGAATCGTTCTCGCTATGAAATTGACACTTGGATTTTCGCCGTGTCCTAACGACACTTTTATATTCGACGCTTTGGTTAACAACAAAATCGAACACGATTTTTCGTTCGATATCACTATTGCCGACGTCGAAGAGTTGAACAGCATAGCTTTGGACGAACAGTTGGGCAAACAGTTCGATATCACGAAAATGAGTTATCACGCTTATGCCTGCGCCGCATCGCAATACCTTGTCTGCGACTCGGGAAGCGCTCTGGGAAGAGGCAACGGTCCTCTTTTTGTGAGCAAAATGAAAATATATCCCGACGAAATCCCGTATCTGAAAATCGCAGTACCCGGGATATATACAACAGCGGCGTTTTTGCTCAAATACGTTTTCCCGACAATCAAAGAGCCTGAGGTTTACCTGTTTTCCGATATCGAAGATGTTGTGTTGAGCAACGAAGTCGATGCCGGCGTACTTATCCACGAGGGACGATTTACGTATAAAAACAAAGGGCTTAGACTGATTAAGGATTTGGGGGAATGCTGGGAACTGTTCACAAAACAGCGTGTTCCGCTGGGTTGCATCGCGATAAACAGAAATTTGCCCGAAGACGTTCGTCAATCGTTTTCGCAGGCATTGAAAGACAGTGTATTGTTTGCGTTAGCGAATCCGGCTTCCTCTCGCGATTATGTCAAAAAACATGCGCAGGAGCAAGCCGACGAAATCATAAGTAGACATATCGAACTGTTTGTAAACAAATATACTGTCTCCTTAGGCGACGAAGGACGAAACGCTGTAGATTTCTTTCTGAACGAGACAAAACGGCTGGAAATCGTAAACTATATTCCCGAAATCATATATGCGGATGACATACGTACATGAATATAACAAAAATGAATATAAAATCTAATAAAACTTCAAGTAAATGAAAATAAATGTAGATGAAAGATGGGGAACGCACCCGGATGATGTAAAAAGATATGATACAACAAAATTGCGTAAAGAATTTTTAGTTGAAAAACTGTTTGCTCCCGACGAGGTGTCGATAGTTTATACTCACAACGACAGGTTGATAATCGGCGGCGCTTTGCCGGTATCGGAAGAGTTGATATTAACGCCGGTAAGCGTGGTTCGGTCGAAATTTTTCTGCGAAAGACGGGAACTCGGAATTATCTGTATCGAAAACGAAGGCATTGTATCCGTCGACGGTAAAGAGTTTAGTCTCGAATACAAAGACGCGGTTTATGTCGGACGCGGCTCGCAGGAGGTGATTTTCAAGAGTAAAGATTCGTCGAAACCGGCGAAGTTCTATTTTGCTTCAGCTCCGGCACATAAGGCATATCCGACAATGCAAATCACTGCCGAAATACGAAAAACGCGCAATTTGGGCGCAAAGGAAACATCCAACGAACGTCTGTTGAATCAAATAATCAACGATATGGTTCCTTGTTGTCAACTCCAGATGGGACTTACGGAACTGAGCCCCGGAAGCGTATGGAACACAATGCCTCCACATACGCATTCGCGTAGAATGGAAGCCTATTTCTACTTTAAAGTTCCGGAACAACAGGCAGTATGTCATTTCATGGGCGAGCCTCAGGAAACCCGACACATATTTCTTGCTAACGAACAGGCGGTGATTTCGCCGTCATGGTCGATACATTCGGCGGCAGGCACAAGCAATTACACGTTTATCTGGGCAATGTGCGGCGAAAATCTCGACTATGACGATTTGGATACGTTTACTGCAGATAAATTGAGATGAGTTGGTGTTGTGAATTAGAATTATAGAACTGATTTTTTTGTACAGTATCAAAAGAATTGTTTTCTAATGATATAAAAAAATATAACAATTATGACATCACAAGAAGAAAAGCAAAAAGAATTTAAACCGTTTATCATCGCCAATCCGATATACGATACGGTGTTTAAAAAATTGATGGAAAACATGAGGATAGTAAAGTTTTTCCTGAGCGTTATACTTGGTCGGCAGGTTACGGCAGTAGAAGTTCTTCCTCAAGAGTTCACTTATAAAGATAGGGATAAGAAAAACGAAAATGACTCGACAAAAAAAGAAGACAAAATCGTACCTTATTCGATTTACCGTATTGACTTCATGGCAACAATTCGTACCGAAAACGGCGAGTATCGCAAGATATTAATCGAAGTGCAGAAATCATTGGAAACGATAGATATATCTCGATTTCGCAAATATCTTGGGGAACAATATTCAAATGAAAATACTGTTATCATCGATAATGTCGAGAAAAAACTGACGCTCCCGATTACAACGATTTATATTCTGGGAAACAAACTCGCCGAAATAAAATGTTCCTGTCTGAAAGTCGAACGAGAATATACCGACATGTTAACGAACGAGCCGGTCGACGAAAGAGATGATTTCGTCGAAAAACTTACTCACGATTCTTATATTATTCAGGCAGGCAGAATATCGGATACCCGTTACGTTACCCGTCTGGAAAAATTACTCTCTATATTTGAACAGCGATATTTTGTCAAGAACGGTTCGGAAGCAATCAAAGAATACAGGTATCAGCCTGCAGCCGAAGATGAGGAGATAATGCTAATCACTAAAACTCTGCATGAGATGGGCGTCGATCCCGAAGAACGTAAACGTATAGAAGACGAAGCAGAATATATACGTACCATTGACGACATTTGGGGCATTCGACTCAGAGAACAGGCGAAAACTATCGAAGAAAATAAGAAAACTATCGAAGAAAAAGATAAGATTATCGAAGAGCAAGCGAAAAAAATTGCAGAAATGGAACATTTTCTTAGAAATAATCAGACTGAATAAGTTTACAGGGAATTTTGTCGTACATCCACAATGAAATTATTACTAATGGGATTAAAGAATTTTGATTTTTGGAACACGGAGAATGTTCTGTTATGGGCAGTTCTTGCGGTGATTGCGGTGTCGTTTTTGATGCAATTGTATTACTATTTGATTATTTTCCGCAAAGTGGGGTTAAAGCAGCGGAAACACACGACGGAACATACCGGAGAACCGGTGTCGATAATAGTTTGTGTCAAAGACGACAGCCTTAATCTGTCGAAGATTTTACCTTTATTATTGGAACAGAACTATCCTGAATACGAGGTTGTGGTGGTGAACGACAATTCGTCGGACGATTCCGAAGAGATATTGAAACTCGCCCAAAACCGGTATCCTCATCTGCAAGTAAGAAATTTAATTGCAAACAATTCTGTTCACGGCAAATCGGTTGTTTTGGGAGTGGGCATTAAAGCCGCAAAATATAATCGAGTAGCAGTTACGGATGTTGCTTGCCGACCTTCGACCGACTGGCTGAAATCTGTTTCGACGGGTTTCGATTCGGAAATTGTCATGAGTTATACTCGATACATCGCCGCCGGTAAATTTGTCAGGATTGCAAATTACTACGAGTCGTTATTTCGATTGGGATATGCCTTGAACGGAAGACCATACACCGCATCGGGCGAAAATGAGAGTTTCCGGAAAGAGATTTTTTTCGCAAAAGGATTCAATCCCATGCTCAGAAAACCCGAAAAAGTAGAACAGGTGTTTTTCAATTCGGCGATGAACAAAACGAATACATCCGTCGCCCTGCTGCCCGAGGCAATTGTAGCCTCGGAAAAACATTTATCCTTCGGCAACTGGTGTTTCGAATGTTCCTTAGACTTGTTTTCCAGACGATTGTTTCGCAAAAGCGCTCGACATGTCAAATTGCCGGAGATTATTTCCAAAACACTGTTTTACGTAAGTTGCGCCGCCGCTATAATCATGACCATCAGTGAGACGTGTCTGTGGGGTTCGATTCTCGGAGTATTTCTGTTGAGATTGATAATACAGATATTTGTGTTCGCTTCGACACAAAAACAATTGGGTGAAAAAAGATTATTGCTGCATACGCTTATTTGGGATTTCTATTCTGTTGCGGTATACTTGTATGTCGCCTTACTGTTCGGACATCGCAAAGCAATCAGACATCAATGAAAAAGAACGTATTTAAGCTGTTGGCGAAAGATACCGGCATCTACGGGATAAGTTCGATTCTTGCCCGCACATTGAATTTTTTCCTCCTTCCCATATACACGCGTATTCTTAGCGAAGAAACTTATGGCATTTATACGGAAATATTTGCGTATATCGCGGTTATACAGGTGGTATTGATATTCGGTTTGGAGACGGGCTTTTTCCGGTTTGCTTCTTTAGAGGGATACGATTCCGGAAAAGTCTTTTCGACCATTTCCTGTTTTATGCTAATCGTTTCGCTGACATTCTTTGGTTTGTGTTTCGTTTTTGCGGGCGATATAGCCGCGTCGCGGAACTATTATCCTGTAGCAGTAGTATATACGGCGGGGATTTTGGCAATAGATACTTTTACTTCCGTCTTTTTTGCACGATTGCGGTACAACCGGAAAGCCATAAAGTTTGCCGCGTACCGTTCGATAAAGATATTGTCCGAGATTGTCTTTAACCTTTTGTTTCTATATCTGTTGCCAAAATATTTTGCATTGTATCCACATTCGGCGCTGTTGAATTTTTTCACGCCCGAAGCCTCGTATGTGTATATCCTTGCAGCAGTGTTTTGCAGTTGCATCGTTTCGCTCATGCTTTTTATTCCGGAAATAATACGCACGAAATACAAAGTGTATTTGCCATATCTTAAACGACTTCTGATATATTCGTTTCCTTTGATGCTCGCAGGGCTTCAAGGTACTTTGAACGATTTCATCGACAGGTCTCTTTTCCGCTATCTTGCACCCGAAAACGAATATACTTGGGAAGAACAGCTTGGAGTATTCGGCGCGGCAGTAAAACTTGCGGTACTTATGTCGCTGTTTGTGCAGATGTTTCGCTATGCCGCCGAGCCTTATTTCTTCTCCGAAGCTTCGAAATCGGATATCAAACCGGTTTATGCGAAAGTGATGAAATATTTTACGATTTTTTGTATATTCATATTCCTGTCAATAAGTTTTTATTCTGATATACTGCAATATATTCTGGGACAAAAATTCCGGTCGGGAATGATTGTTTTGCCTGTGATGCTGTTTGCCTACATGCTTTCGGGCATCAACCAAAATGTGTCGATGTGGTACAAACTTGCATCTAAAACCCGGATTGCCATGCTCGTAACTTTGGCAGGACTGCT
>JAIRLF010000252.1 GCA_031259655.1 Prevotellaceae bacterium | reverse complement strand
GATACTCTGAGGCTCGAAATGGGTTTCTGTCTGTACGGTAACGACATTTCGGACGAAACATCGCCGATAGAAGCCGGGCTGGGCTGGATTGTGAAATTTAAGGATTACAAAGATTTTATAGACAAAGACGCCTTACTCAAACAGAAATCCGAAGGCGTCACGCGAAAGTTAGTCAAATTCGATATGATTGACCGCGGCGTCCCGCGCCAACACTACGAAATATGTAATCGCGACGGAGAAAAAATCGGCGAAGTTACCTCCGGAACAATGTCGCCTTCGCGGAAAATCGGCACAGGTATGGGATATGTGAGCATCGAATATTCGAACCATGACACCGAAATATTTGTTAAAATACGCGAAAGATTGTTGAAAGCAAAAGTAGGTAAAAATTAAAAATTACGAAATATATGGCAGTAAAAGGAGCTATCGAAGTCGATGTTGAATTATGTAAAGGCTGTGGCGTTTGCATAGTAAATTGCCCTACGGGGACAATAGCTTTATCCAAGTCGGTGAACGGGAAGGGCTACAGTTACTCGTATATGGAAAATCCCGAAAAATGCACGGGATGTACTAATTGCGCAGTTGTATGTCCCGACACGGTGATAACGGTGTACAGAGTGAAAATATGAGAGATATGATTTTTATAAACAAAAAAATTCGACCGGAATGGCTGAGAAAATATTATTAAAAGGAAACGAAGCGATAGCAATAGCGGCAGTTCGTTGCGGATGCGACGGGTATTTCGGTTATCCGATTACTCCGCAATCGGAAATATTGGAGACGCTGTCGGAAATGAACCCCGAAAAAGATACGGGGATGATTGTGCTGCAAGCCGAAAGCGAAGTCGCAGCGATAAACATGCTGTACGGCGGAGCGGGCTGCGGTAAAAAGGTGATGACCTCATCGTCGAGCCCGGGCATCAGCCTGATGACCGAGGGAATATCCTACATCGCCGGAGCCGAGTTGCCCTGCGTCATTGTGGACGTCATGAGAGGAGGTCCGGGACTTGGTACGATTCAACCGGCTCAATCGGATTATTTCCAGATAACCAAAGGCGGAGGACACGGCGACTATCGAACCATCGTCCTTGCGCCGGCTTCGGTACAGGAAATGAACGATTTCGTTGAACTGAGTTTCGATTTGGCTTTCAAATACCGGACGCCGGTAGTAATCCTTTCCGACGGCGTGATTGGTCAAATGATGGAAAAAGTGGAGCTTAGCCCCATCAAACCGCGATGGACAGACGAAGAAATAGTGAAACTTCACGGCAGTTGGGCTGCAACAGGCAAAACATCCGGCAGAAAACGCAATATCGTTACTTCGCTGGATTTAGACCCGCACAGACAGGAAATGTTCAACGCCAAACTGCAAAGCAAATACCGCGAAATAGAACGTAACGAAATAAGATACAAATCGCTGCTGTGCGACGACGCCGAATATCTTGTGGTTGCATACGGACTGTCGGCGCGGGTAAGTCAAAAAGCGATGGAACTGGCGCGCGACGAAGGTATTAAAGTCGGTTTGATACGACCGGTTACCTTGTTCCCTTATCCTTACGAGGCTATCGAAGCGATTGTCCCGCGTGTGAAAGGTATTCTCACAGTGGAAATGAGCGCCGGACAGATGGTCGAAGATGTTTCGTTGGCTGTACGCGGCAAAACGCCGTTATACTTTCACGGACGGACAGGCGGAATGCTGCCTTCGCCCGAAGATGTCCTGGCTTTGATACGAAGCATCGCAAACGAAACGTACAACCCGGACAGTTTCCCCGGACATAATAGATTATGGTTAAGATAAACAAATGAATATGAATATATCTGATATAATAAAACCCGAAAATAAAGTATATGGAAAATCACGGCTGCTTCTCGATAAGGAGATGCACTTTTGTCCGGGATGCAGTCACGGAACCATACACAAAATTATTGCCGAAACAATCGAGGAACTGGCAATTCAGGAGCAGGTTATCGGTATTTCGCCGGTAGGATGCGCCGTGCTTGCATACGATTATATCGATATCGACTGGCAGGAAGCGGCTCACGGAAGAGCGCCGGCTCTGGCGACGGCGATAAAACGGCTCTATCCCGACAAGTACGTGTTCACTTATCAGGGCGACGGCGATTTGGCTTCAATCGGCACAGGCGAAATTATCCATACCTGCAATCGCGGCGACAATGTGACGGTTATCTTTGTCAACAATGCTATCTACGGCATGACCGGCGGTCAAATGGCGCCCACGACTTTGGAGGGAATGAAAACCGCTACTACTCCCGAAGGCCGTTCGCATATCTCTTCGGGATTCCCGATGAAAATTACGGAGATGATAGCCCTGTTGCCGGGAGTGGTCTACGCGACACGGCAATCGGTCGATACGCCGGCAGCCGAACGTAAAGCGAAAAAAGCGATGATGAAAGCGTTCAAAAGTCAAACACTGAAAAAGGGAACCTCGTTCATCGAATTTGTCGCAACTTGCAGTTCGGGATGGAAAATGTCGCCCACTGACGCGAATATATGGATGAAAGAAAATATGTTCCCCATATATCCGCCGGGAGACGTGAAAGATGAAATTGATTAGATTTACGATTTTTGATTTACGATTTTTGATTTACGATTTTTGATTTTTGATTTGGGCGATGCCGGCTGGAAATACTTTCGTGCGTAAGCAACAATCTAAAATCGTAAATCTAAAATCTAAAATAATTACGATTTGGGCAATGCCGGTTGGAAATACTTTCGTGCGTAAGCAACAATCTAAAATCATAAATCTACAATCGTAAATCTACAATCGTAAATCTACAATCTACAATAATTATGGTTGATACATATCTTACAATATCTGCGCCTTCGGAGGGTTTGTACAAGGACAGGGGAAGCCGGTTTATTTCGTTCGCCTATCCGGCGTATTCCGAAAACGAAATCAAACAGTATCTCCATGAACTGAAAAAGAAATACTACGACGCCCGACATCATTGTTATGCCTGTCGTCTTGGCGTAACGGGCGAATTGTGGCGCGCTGCGGACGACGGCGAACCGTCCGGCTCGGCGGGAAAACCTATTCTCGGTCAGTTGCTCTCAAATAACCTTACAAACATCGTTGTGTTTGTTGTCCGGTATTTCGGAGGCGTCAAACTCGGCGTGCCGGGGCTGATTAATGCCTACCGCTCGGCTGCGGCTGATGCTATTCACAATGCTGTAATTGTCGAAATGGAAGACAAAGACGGCTTTTCTGTCGAATTTAGCTACATGGCGATGAACAGTGTGATGAAAATCATCAAAGAAGAACAACCGGAAATGCTGAAACAGGAGTTCGACACCGTCTGCCGTATCGAACTGCGAATCCGGCGAAGCCTGTCCGAATCGCTTAAAAATAAACTTCTTCTAATCGAAAACGGAGAAGTGAAAATCGAAGATTGATTGCGCAAAATTAGCGCGACAGATAACTCAGATTATGCAGATAACCGCAGATTTTTTATCTGCGTAAATCCTTCCTGTCTGCATCATCTGTGTGCTTTGAGAAACCTCAGAAGACGACAGTCTCGGCTGAAAGCAAACAAATACCGATATTTCGAACTGAGAAATACGCTAAGTAAATAAAAAAACTTACCTTTGCCGGATATTTAGTAAAAAAATATATAACTAAAAATTGAAAGTAAACAGAATTACAGAAAAATGTAAGTTATGTGTATAAATAAATTGATACTCGGCGATAATCTCGAAATCCTGAAAGGGATGGACAGCGAAACGGTGGATTTGATCTACCTCGATCCTCCGTTTTTCAGTAATCGTGACTACGAAGTAATCTGGGGCGACGAGGGAGAAGTTCGCAGTTTTCAGGACCGCTGGGCAGGCGGCATCGACCATTATATCGCATGGCTCAAAGAACGTGTGATAGAAATGTATCGAGTGCTGAAACC
>JAIRLF010000236.1 GCA_031259655.1 Prevotellaceae bacterium | reverse complement strand
ACGCATATCAGGCTTAGCGCAAGCCCCAACAGATTGATGAGCGAATACAATCTGTAATGTACGAATGTACGTAATGAAAGTTTAATCATATCTTATTATTATTTTAATCATATTCTTTTATCAAATCATATTTTCATATAGCGCATAGTGCATAGTGCATTGAAATTAACAGTATTGCACAAAAAACACTTCCAAAAATCAAATATCGTAAATATTACAGAGCAAAAACCGTGCCAAACATATAACCGGCAAAAAATAAGACGAATATGTCTTTCTCGAAATCGCAAAAACTGTGCGATTCCGCACATTCGGTGTGCGATTCCGCACGTTTTCCGAAAAATCGCTTGTAGCGAACTCGGGGGTTTGTCCGAATGTCGCTTTTTTACAGCCAGATACACAAAACAGCAAAAAGTTCGGAACGCCCGTTTGTCTGTGCGATATCGCACACAACATACAATATACCTGTTGAGTCAGTCGAATACTGTTGCATTTTCGCCATTGTGAATGAGGTAATAAGAGAAGTGTATTTTCGAGTTACTGAACCGACTCCTGCAAGGACGACACTTTATTAACCGTGTGTTTCAACATACTTTAATTTCAATTTTCAATTCTGAATTTTCCATTACCTTTGCGTCACGATTTATCATGTAATTCAATGGGCATTAAGAAAAAAATATTTTTGGGATTTGTTGTTATCGGCTTGATATTGTTTACCTCAGGGACGATATGTTTATTCCAGTTGCTACAAATAGAACAAACCGTAGCCGATATAAATATGAACTATATTCGCAGTATCGAAGCATCGGGCAAGATTTTCGACGAAGCGAAAAAACAGACATGGAAAATTCTTGACATCATGCACGAAAATTCGCAAGGCGAAGATGCAAGAATCATACTTAACGATACGTTCTACATAAAACGTCTTGACTTTATTCGGGATAATATTACCATACCCGAAGAAAGGCACACGTTCGATACTTTATTCGCTAAATATCAACAGTTCAAACGGCAAACTATCCTGCTTGATTCGCTGTTTCTGTGGGGAAATCCGAAAGAACGCAACGAATGGTTTAACACCCTGTATCGTCCGGTTTACGAGATGTTTACCGTAGCGGCGCACAGTCATGAGATATTGAATCAAAATACTATTGCGAACAATTCCGCCGAACTCAAATCGAACTTCTACAGAATGGTGATTCCGCTGATAGTTGCGGTTGCCGTCGGTTTATTCCTTATCATTCTTTTTAATTATTTCATCAACATCTATTTTGTCAGTCCTGTTTTGAAAATAATAAAGGGAATCAAAGATTATTCCGTAAACAAACAGCCGTACAATGTGAAAATAGATACTCGCGACGAAATCAACGATTTGAACCGCGAAGTCAAATCGTTGATTTCGCGTACAAAACAAAAGGAATCTGCCGGCGTTTTTACTTTTAACAAATAAACTGAAAAACAGTGCGATTAAGCGTAATTCTACGATATGGTGGCTTTATATTGCTGATAAACTCAGTCTTCATGTTATTGGCAATGATTATTTCCCTTTGTAATGAGGGAGATAACGCCTATTTTGCTTTTTTTCTGAGTTTTTTTATTTCGGTGATGGTTGGCGCTTTCCCGTTGATATTCATCCCTCACGATTCGTATATCACTATCCGTGAAGTCTATGGTATTCTGATAAGTTCCTGGGCGGCGGTATGTTTGTTCGGCGTTTTGCCCTACTTGCTGTGGGGCGGCGAATTTACGATTGTCAACGCCTGGTTCGAAAGTGTGTCGGGATATACGACCACCGGCGCAACGATTTTACATTCGCCCGAAGATTTGCCTCGCAGCATCCTGTTTTTCCGTTCGTGCACTCACTGGATGGGCGGAGTAGGAGTAGTATTGTTTGCCATGCTGCTTGCTCCGGCGATGCGAATGAATAAAACGCGTCTGTCGCAAGCCGAAATTTCGCCTCTGGCAAAAGAAAACTTCATCTACAAAACACAGGAAACGGTATCAATAATATTGTCGGTATATTTAGGGGCGACATTACTTTGTTTCCTGATGTACAGGCTTGCCGGAATGGATTGGTTCGATTCGCTGAACCACTCATTTTCGACCGTCTCTACAGGAGGTTTATCAACAAAAAATTCGAGTATGGCAGCATTCGATAATATGTGGATATACATCATTGCTATGGTGTTTATGTTCACATCTTCAATACATTTCGGACTGCTGTATTCTGTGATAAGCGGGAAACCGGGAAAATTGTTCCGCTCTCCTGTCATCCGCTACTTTTTCGTTTCGGTCGCGACAGGGGTAATTTTAGTGACTCTCAACCTGTGGTTATCAGGCGTATTCGACAGTTTTGGAGAATCGTTGTTGCACGGCGCTTTTCAGGTGATTTCGTACACCACAACAACGGGATATGCTTCGGTCGATTCTTCGATTTTACCTCCATTTTCGTTTATCGTCATTGTGTTCTTCACATTACAGAGCGGCTGCGCCGGCTCGACGTCCGGAGGTATCAAAGTGGACAGGATGTTCATCTTCTTTCGCACACTCAAAGTTCAGATAAAGAAACAACAACATCCCAAAGCTATTATACCTGTCAAAGTCGGAAAAAACACCGTCGACGAAGATATCATCAATTCGGTATTGCTTTTTATTCTGCTTTTCCTGTTTATATTGTTCGTCGCGACAGTCATTTTGACGGCAATGGGGTACGATTTGCTGTCGTCGTTTTCGGCGGCTCTTGCTTCATTGACCAATGCCGGCGCAGGATTCGGCGATTTTAGCTCGTTAGGAAACTACGATTCTATGGCTTCCCCCGGCAAAATCCTGATGACAATCCTGATGATTACCGGACGCCTTGAAATATATGGTCTGATATTATTCTTCTATATAAGAAAATAAAAAAACGCGAATTCACGTTTCGTGCCGTAACTAAAAGTTAAAAACTAAGAATGGCTGGCGTCAGCTACTCTCCTGACTTCGTCACTGGGACACCTATAAAAAAACCACTATTATAGGAGGTTATAACGGATTTTGGTACGGTAGAGTGCTTTTTTTCAGCACATTAGTTCATATTTTTTTAAATTTAGTTACTACGTTATCATATCATCAGGATTAATGTTAAACAGTTGAAAAATTTTTTTCTGTATTGGATTCAAATCAGGAATAGATAATATTTTTTCATTTTCT
>JAIRLF010000385.1 GCA_031259655.1 Prevotellaceae bacterium | reverse complement strand
GCATAAACATAAGATAAATGCCACAGTCAAACATGTTACTATTATATTCTTTTTCAAAAATTTCATCATACTTTTTATATAATCATTCGGCGTGCAAAAGTACTAATAATTTTATTATTGGAAATTTTTTGCATAATCGCTTTGCCGAAAATAGATTTTTACCTTGTTATAATTAGTATTTGCCCGAAAACGGCGCAAAGTTACAGCCGGCGTCAGCCACTTAGTTCTTAATAACTCTTAGTTTTCAGTTCTTTTTTGCCGATTTATCTATTAGTTATCATTTGAAATATATCCTGTTATCAGGAAAAATTTTGCAATTAAAAAAAAGTCTGTAATTTTGGGGCTATAAAAAAGAATATTTAAGTATGAGCACAAGAAGAAATTTTGTAAAAAAAACAGGGGCGGGACTTATAGCCACAGTTGCCGCGCCCATGCTTTTAAGTCAAAAGCTTTACGGGAAGGAACCTGTAAAAGAACCTAAAGCAAAAGATTTATTTAAAGTATCCATGGCGGGCTACAGTTTTGTCAAGTTCGATTTGGAGCAGTCGCTTAAAATGTTACGGCGGATAGATGTACATTACCTGTGCATCAAAGATTTTCATTTGCCGTTGAACAGTAACGAGGAACAAATTGCCGCTTTTCACGCAAAGTTGAGTGAAGCGAATGTTACGGGCTATGGAGTTGGGCCTATCTACATGAACAACGAAGCCGAAGTTGACCGCGCATTCGAATACGCCAAAAAAGTCGGCGTAAAATTGATTGTCGGCGTTCCGCTACACAATCTGTTGCCGTATGTCGATAAGAAAGTAAAAGAATACGACATGCAGTACGCCATACATTTACATGGTCCCGACATGCCAAACAAATATCCCGATGCGGACGATGTTTGGCAAAACGTCAAAGACCTTGACCCGAGAATCGGAATGTGTCTTGACGTAGGACACGATACCCGCAACGGCAAAGACCCTGTCGCTGATTTAAAGAAATACCATACGCGTGTGTTCGACATTCACATTAAGGATGTTACCGCAGCAAGCAAAGCCGGAAGCACATGCGAAATGGGACGTGGAGTGATTGATATTCCGGCATTTGTGCGTATGCTTCGTAAAGTGAAATACAGCGGAGCTTGCAGCCTTGAGTTCGAAAAAGACATGACCGACCCGTTGGCCGGATTAGCCGAATCTATCGGTTATTTTAAGGGTGTTATCGACAGCGTCAAATAGATTTACGCATGAAAGTTGTTGCGATAAAAGGCAGTCCGAGGAAAAACGGGAATACGGCGTTTGCGTTGAATGTAGTCGGCGATACGCTTCGAGAAGAAGGCATTGATTTTGAAATCGTCGATGTAGGCGGAAAATATATCAGAGGATGCCTTGCTTGTGGTAAATGCGCCGAAAACAAAGACGGTAAATGTTCCGTCACAACCGACATGCTGAATGATTCGCTTGTGAAAATGAAGGAAGCCGACGGAATCATCATCTCTTCGCCCGTATATTATTCCGGCATAGCCGGAACGATGAAATGTTTCTTAGACCGCGCTTTTTACGTCGCAAACGTCAATGGAGGATGGTTCAGGCACAAGGCTGGAGCATCCGTAGTTGCGGTACGACGCACGGGAGGAAGTATGACTTTCAACGCATTGAATCACTATCTGAGCATTGCGGAAATGATTATTCCAACATCGAACTATTGGAACGTTATCCATGGGCTTGCTCCCGGCGACGCCGCAAACGACGAAGAAGGCATCCAAATAATGAAGATGTTAGGTAAAAATATGGCTTGGATGCTGAAAATGAGGGAACGTTCTAAAGATATCGAGCCGGAACCTGTAAAAAAAACGTTCACAAATTTTATCCGGTGAGTATGGAAATTTGAGTACGGGATAACAGAAACGACGAAA
This sequence comes from Prevotellaceae bacterium, assembly GCA_031259655.1. Lineage (GTDB taxonomy): Bacteria > Bacteroidota > Bacteroidia > Bacteroidales > UBA932 > JAIRLF01. The sequence goes on along the minus strand of JAIRLF010000385.1, from coordinate 734 downwards.
GGATAACGAAGGCAGGGATTATGAAAAAGCGTGAATTTCTTAAAGCGGCGGGTTTAATCGGTGCAACTGTTGCAATCAGAGAAGGCGCAGGCGTTTTGATAGACCGAAATGAAACGCGCCGTCTTAATGCGACAAAAAAAGTGGTTGCCGTCAACGGAAGCCCCAACGAAAACGGAAATACCGCCTTTGCGCTTTCGGTTATGGGCGAAATATTTAAACAGGAACATGTTGATTTTGGCATAATTCATCTTGGACGAAGCGAAATCAAAGGCTGTATCGCCTGCAATGCCTGCCGTCTCGAAAATAAAGACAAAGGCTGTCTATACGCCACCGAAGAAGAGAAAGAATGGATTCGCAGCATGAAAACGGCTGACGCTCTCATTTTTGCCTCGCCGAGTTTCTTCGGGGGCATTGCCGGAACGATGAAATCATTCTTAGACAGAGCCTTTTTTGCCGAATCGAAACATTTTCGTTACAAAACAGGCGCTTCGGTAGTAACTGTGCAACGTTCGGGCGCTTCGATGACTTTCGAGAGTTTAAACAAATATTTTACTATCTCGGAAATGCCCATCGCTTCATCGACTTATTGGAATAATATTCGAGGATTGACCCCCGACGACCTCAAACATGACGGCGAAGGCATCAGAACCTTACAAAATCTTGCTAAAAACATAATAAGGAGTATACGTCCGGATTAGCACGCAGATAACGCACGAATTAGCACGCAGATAACG
>JAIRLF010000035.1 GCA_031259655.1 Prevotellaceae bacterium | reverse complement strand
TGCCCAATCAAATGATATTAACGGTCTATCTTTACTCATTGTCTTTTACTTTTATATATCGTACTTCTTTGTTTACAAATTGCTTACCAAACGTTATTGCTGACATTTTGTCTTATTTTGTGAGCGTCGAATATTCCCGAATATCGAAAGCAGGATGTAAAACGCTATCGTTATGCTGATTCCTTTCAGACGCCAAACAGCGATGAACACAATGGCGCAGAGAAGTAACAATATTTGCAAACTGTATTTTTTTGCAAACTTGGGACTTTTCCTGATTTTCAGCGAAAACATGGGTAATTCGCTAATTAACAGAAAACAAAACAACGGTATGAGCGCTAACAAAGCATAAAATCCCGTCACAGTGAATATGTTCGAATGCGCTAATCCACAGAAAAACAGCGTACATGCCGGAGTAGGCAGTCCGATAAATTCTGCGGTTTGCCTTTCGTCGATATTGAACTTCGCCAGCCGCAATGCCGAAAATATGGCGATAAGAAAGGCGAAATACGGTGTAAATGTCGGCAGTTCAAGCGGCGCATGTATTTGCGCAATCGACAGTATGTGAAACACAATTGCCGACGGAGCAACTCCAAAACTCACCATATCCGCCAAAGAATCAAGCTGAAGCCCTAAAGCCGATTGCGCTTTCAGCAAACGGGCGACAAAACCGTCGAAGAAATCAAATATCGCAGAAGCAAAAATAAAGTATGTCGCCGTTTCGATATTTCCTTTGACAGCCAATACGGTAGCAATACATCCGCAAAAAAGATTTCCCGACGTCAAAATGTTTGGAATACTGTTTATTATTTTTCGCATCATGTTCGTTTCAATATTAAACACCTGTCAATTGTCTTGTATTAGTTGTCATTCAGCAATTTCATGCAATTATACAACCTCAAAATTTCTTCGAGCGAGATGAATGGTTTGGAATTTTCTTTGATAGAGTAAATAAAATCCTGTAATTCAAATTGTTCCAGATCTCCAACTTCGGGCAATCCGGCAAGCCCTTTAATCAAATTGCCTGTGATTGCTTTTGCGGGGCGTAACGAGTGCCATTCTCTTTTTCGCAAATCTATGTACGCCAGATTGCGTTCTGCAACGATTCGGAGGTCGTGTTTTTCGAAAAAGCCTACAGGTATGCCGGTTATGGTCGATGTCGCCTTGGTTACAAATTCAAGATTCACTATCTGCATCTCCGTACGCTTCGAAATCAGAGGGTAAAACGATTGGCTCGCACGGATAACATCCTCGTTAACAAGCATTATCGACGCCATTATCTCCGGAATAATGTCCACTTCCTGACGTTGTTGCTGATACAGGTATTCGCGGTTAAAAAATATGTGCCGTATTGTACGGTAATCATCTACAATATCTTCGATTCCCCAGAAATATATTTTGGGAAACGAAACCTGCGCCATGATTTTCGCTTCAACCGCCAGGTCGGACAAATACTTTAATTCATAATTCATCAAAACGTCGTAGTCTTCTACAAAGATATGTTTCAATGCTTTGATAGAATCGGAGATGATTTTTTTGCGTATTTTCCCCAAAAATATGACTGCGTCGGCTTCGGCGAGTAAATCTTCTAACGACATAAATTCGTTGTCGACGTATTCTTCCGGTCTGTCGGTGGGAAACCATGCTCCTGTAAATACAATCTCTTCATTATAACGGGCTAACACTTTTCTATATGCCTCGAAATTGTCCGAATTTCCTACAAATGCTATTTTAATCAATTCCATAAAACACGTTTTCGATTTTTTTTGCAAATATACACAAAAATATATGAATGCAAATTATTTTCCAAAAAATTTACTGATAATACCTTGAAATTGAAAACTTGCGTTAATTAAGAACTGAGGCAGATGCGCTATATTCATAACCGAAAAAAATCAGGCTAAATCTTTTTTGAGGCGCTATTGGTGCATGGATTGTTTCGAATGTGTTTTGTTCGCTCGAAAGGGTTAGCCTTGTTCCCGAGCTGCGCTACGCTCAAAATAATCTGTGTGCAAAAATAATTTGATTATATTTGCACTTTAAAATATTGATACTATGCATACATTAAAAAGATTATTCGTATTACTCTTATCACTTTTAACAATATCGTGCAGTACCGGAGATGGCTGTCATAATCAGGAGATTAATGTCACGCCGCGACCGATGGAATTAGTACGTAAAGACGGGAAATTTACTCTGAAAAACAGTACGGTTTTTGTTGTAAATGACGAATCGGCGCAGAAAGTTGTCGACTATTTCGTCGCGAAAATACAGCGTTCCACCGGTTATTCGTTGACGAAACAGCAAGATAAACCTTCGAGCGACTATATCGACGTCGCGATTGTCGCCGGTTTGGATGTAAACGACGAAGGTTATACTGTTGACGTGACGAACAATGGAATCGCAGTTACTGCCGGAACACCGCAGGGACTTTTCTACGGACTGCAAACAGTTATGCAATTGCTCCCGGCTGAAATCGAAAGTCCTGCAATTGTAAAAGCTTCGTGGACAATACCTAACGTCTCTGTCAAAGACGAGCCGCGATTCAAATACCGGGGACAGCATCTTGATGTGTGCCGTCATTTTTTTGATGTAGAATATATCAAAAAGCAATTAGACGTTCTGGCAATGTTCAAAATCAACAAATTCCACTGGCATCTCACGGATGACCAGGGCTGGAGAATCGAAAGTAAAAAATATCCGAAATTGAACGCGCTCAGCGCTAAACGAATTGAAGGCGAAGGCAATGTTTATGGACCGTATTATTATACCCATGAACAGATTAGAGAAATTGTCGCCTATGCCAAAGAGCGTTTCATCGAAGTCATTCCCGAAATAGAGCTTCCGGGTCATGCAGTTGCAGCGCTTTCGGCATATCCCGAGTATTCGTGTACGGGAGGACCGTTCGAAGTGCGGAATATTTGGGGCGTTTCGAACGACGTGTTTTGCGCCGGTAACGATGCGACATTCACTTTCTTGACCGATATTATCGAAGAAGCGATTCCGCTTTTCGAAAGCGACTATTTTCATCTCGGAGGCGACGAATGCCCGAAAAGCAGATGGGAAAAATGTCCTAAATGTCAGGCGCGCATCAAGAAAGAGAACCTGAAAGACGAACATGGACTGCAAAGCTGGTTTATTGGTCAAATAGAAAAAGTCCTATTGAAACACAATAAAAAAATGATAGGATGGGACGAAATTCTTGAAGGCGGATTGGCTCCGTCGGCGACCGTAATGAGCTGGAGAGGCGAACAGGGTGGAGTAGCCGCCGCAAACATGGGACACGATGTGATTATGACCCCAGGCGGATGGCTGTATTTAGACCAGTATCAAGGCGACCCGAAAATCGAACCGGTTACTATCGGAGGATATACCATTTTAGAGAAAACATATAGCTACGAGCCTGTTCCCAAAGGTCTCGACAAGGATAAAACGAATCATATTCTCGGCGCGCAGGCTAACGTTTGGGCGGAATATCTCTATTCTCCCGAACAGGCGGAATACATGACGTATCCGCGTGTCGTCGCTTTAGCCGAAGTAACATGGAGCCAAAAAGAACAGAAAGATTACAAAGATTTTGAACGCCGTATTGCAAACCAGCTTGTCCGTTTGGACGGACATGGCATTAATTATCACATTCCTCTACCCGAACAGCCGGGCTCGTCTTCCGATTTTGTCGCTTTTGTCGATAGCGCTGTCGTTGAACTGAAAACAACCCGTCCGGTTAAAATATTGTATACCGTCAATATGGAAGAACCGACAGCGAACAATTCGAGCGAATATTCCGCCCCGCTGAAATTCTGCGAAACTGCGGTTTTGAAAGTCCGTTCGGCGCTTCCTTCGGGGAAAATGAGCAATACAAGAACTGTCAATATTGTCAAACAAACTTATTCTCCGGCAATCGACGCAGA
>JAIRLF010000011.1 GCA_031259655.1 Prevotellaceae bacterium | reverse complement strand
ATTCGTACCCCTGAGGATTGTCGCTGTTTGCAACGATATACTGTGCTTCATATATTATGTTCCATCCTTTTTTCAGATGAACATCATATATTGTTACAAATATTTGTCCGTCTAAATCTCTTGATTTATTGACGTTTTAGATTGCGTTTCACCGCTTATAATGACAAAAAACCGACTTTTGATACAGCCCCTTTTTGATTGTTCGCTTGTGTTTTTTCTACCAATATGTCGCGTCATTCATTCATGGTTGCATATTCATTTCACGAACAGCATATTTGCGTCGATTGTTTGTTCGTCTTCGCGGTTAGTTTTTATATCGAGTAAAGTTTCGCCGGTCGAAAACACAAGGAACAGAACTCGTTCCGCCTGTCGTTTATCCAAATAACTTCCGGTATCCCATTTGCCGTTACGGTTAAGGTCTTCGATTACCCTGACTCGGTATTTTCCGGAGTTAAGATATTGGAAAACAACCTCTCCATTACCATCCATGATTTTTTCCTGAGTAACTTTTTTGTCTTTGTCTTTCATCAATTGAAAGATATACTGATTTTCGGAATTGATTATTTCGAGAATCAGTTTGCCGAACTTTTCGGGGTCGGCGGTTTCAAACGTCTTGGTTACAGTATCGTTAGTTATACTATACACATCGACAAAAGCCTCGGGCATGATAGATAACTCATATTTTGAGGCAACTTTCCATTTTGCCGACAACTTGTAATTTGTCACGCGAATCGAATCCTGTGTAAACGATATGGCTTTCACCGGAATTTTCTCCTTACCGGTATCGTCGAATATCGACAGATGCATTTTGGAAGTATCGACCCGAAGCAGAGGCGTTTTGAATACAAAAGTTATGTCGTTTTCCACAACGCCTGCAGCAGCAGCGTGAATATCCGGCGCTATGGGAATGATTTCCTCCTCATCCTCTTCTTCGTCGTCATCGTCCTTATCCCTGCTTTTACGTTTGAGTTTGGGCTTTGAGTGAATCAATTTGATTTTCACCGTATCGGGCGAAAGTTTATTTGCAGTATCGGTTTTCAGGTATATCAACTCGCCGGTTATCGTATCTTTGATTTCCCGCGAAGTAATCCAAAAATTGATACTGTCTCTTTGGGCGCTTGCATCTTCGATAATTCTCGCAGGGGGGATGTCGTCGAGTCTAAAACTTTGAATCACTGGATAGATTTCATTGAAACGCAGGCTTATCAAACGTTCTTCGGGTCGTTTGGTTTCCATCAAAGCCTGTCGCTTAACGTTTTCGGTGAATAAGTTGAATACGGGAAGCGAATAGAACGAAATAGAATCGTTTTCGGAAAACGGAGTAGGTTGAATCAGCGAATCGGAGAATGCAATTTGCTCTATACCCGCATCATAGCGCATATTCGAGTTTTTGTCTTCGACGGCTACCATTTTGTACCGCTTATTTTTCAACCCTTTGACTATGAAGACGCCTTCTTTGTTCGTTATCGAAAGTGCCGAAGGATTGCGTTTGAACACTAAAGAATCGATATTGTCCTCATATAAAAAGATATGCACAGCATTGGCAGGGTCTAAAGTAAGCGCGTCCACCACATGCCCGACATAAATCATCGTGTCGAGCGCCTCGCCTGTAGAGAAAATAAAATTGAGATAACTTGCAGGATTACTTTCATTCACATCAACCACACTTGCCCCAAAATCAATATAATAAGTAACGCTGTCGGCTATTGAAGGAAAAGAAACAACGATACTTTTGCCTTTTATCTTCAAGACCGGTTTTTTAGAGGGTAAAGGAGGCGATATCACGAAATTCTTGTTCTGGTCTTTAAGCTGAACATATTCGTTGAACGTGAAAATCAACTCTTTACCCTTAAATTCCCTTGTTCGTTGCGGAGGTTCCATTTTCAACAGTACGGGAGCGATAGTATCCTTTGGTCCACCTGTGGGAGCAACGGACGAGTTGGCGCAACCCGATATCATTGAGGTCAATAAACCATACAACGATATTGCAGTCAGCAAAAACGCAACAAACTTGTTATCTTTCGACAATTGTAACAATTACCTATTTTTTCTCTTTAGTAGCCGGTCCCTTGTTTACGCTTATCAATTCGACGTCGAAAATCAGAACTCTGCCTGCAAGCCGTCCCGACTCTCCGTATGCCAAATCGGAAGGTATGTAAAATTTATATTTTGCTTTTTCTTTCATCAACGGGAGACCTTCCTGCCATCCTTTTATCATTCGTGACAGCGGCATTTTCACTGTGTCGCCTCTTGACGAATCGAAAGTCGTTCCGTCTGCTAAAGTACCGGTGTATATAACGTTTACGGTATCCGAAACTTTAGGAGAAATGCCCGTGCCTTCCGCGATAATCTTGTATTGCAGTCCGCTTGGGAGAACTGTTACACTGTCGTTTTCCGCATTTTTTTTCAAGAAAACGGCATCTTCCGTTTTAATCCGTTCTAATTCTTCCTGTCGTTTTTGCGTAATATACCGGTTGATTACATCCGAAGACCATTGTCTTCTTTCATTGTCAATAGAATCGCTTTTCAACAATACCGATTTGAACCCAGCAACCAGATAATCGTAATCCAACCCTTCCAGCGATTGTCCGCTTCCCTTAATATGCTCAAGAGTGGAATACGCTTCAAACATTCCAATCGCATAACTGACAGAGTCTATCGGTTTGGATGAGGACAACAGTTTAACATTTCCGCCATTACACGCGGATAATAATAGTACTACAGTAAATACATAAATAAGATGTTTCATAAAAATGTTATTATTTAAAATTTATATAATTAAAAAATCGTGCAAAGATACATATTTTTATTAATCCGGTGATAAAAAAATTCGTCGCCGCTGTGATTTTAATGATTAATATATCTCAATTGCAGGAAAATCACATCCCGACAGGCAAATAATAGAAGTCTCAATTCTCCGAAATTCCTTGCAGCATAGGTACAAACCGAAACGGATTGTGATAGTACGCAGTATTAAAATTATTTTCATCGATTTTGTCTACTATTGTCATTATTTGCGTACTTCCTTCCCCGACAGGAGCAACCAAACGTCCGCCTACGGCAAGCTGGTCTAATAATGTTTGGGGAATCTGAGGAACAGCCGCCGTTATCAGTATTTTTTCGAAAGGCGCGAAATTTTCTTTTCCTTCGTAACCGTCGCCCCAATAAGAGTTTATCGAATATCCTAATTGCCGGAAGATACGGCGCGCACTGAGATACAGCTCTCTGAACCTTTCGATGGTATAAACGTTAGCGCCCATTTCTGCCAAAACGACAGCCTGATATCCCGAACCTGTGCCGATTTCGAGCGTTTTGTCAAAACGTTGCACTTGCAGCAATTCCGTTTGGATTGCGACCGTAAACGGTTGAGAAATAGTCTGTCCACAGGCGATAGAAAACGGTTTGTCTTCGTATGCCTGTTTTTCGAAACCTTTTGAGATAAACAGATGCCGTTGAATTTTGCCGATAGCGTTCAACACTCGAACATCCTGTATTCCTTTTTCTTTCAGCCTTTCGACCAAGATGGCTCTCAGTCCCTGTAAAATCAACGACTCTTTCGTATTCATCACAAGTTCAATCTGTAAGCTGTTTTATTTCGGCTACTGTTATTTCCGTAAAATCGTCTATAATCCTGTCCGTTTCGGTCAGTCGTTCTTTTGGGAGCGAAGTTGCTATTCCTACGATTTTCATTCCCGCCGACCTTGCCGCCGATATTCCAGCCAAAGCGTCTTCGAACACTAAGCAGGTTTCGGGTTTAACGTTCAACAATTCAGCCGCTTTCAGATAAATATCCGGAGCGGGTTTTGCCCGTTGCACCATAGCGGCAACGACCACAATATCGAAATAATTCCGTATCTGCAATTTATCCAGCACAAAATCAATATTTTCTACAGGCGCCGACGAACCTACTGCTATGCGGATACTGTCGTCGGTCTTCAACTCTCGAAGCAGTTCGACCAAACCTGCTACGGGTTCGATATGAGGCTCGTATATTTGACGGTAATATGCTTCTTTGCCGGCAGCAAGTTCGCGATGCCGTTCTTTGCTTTCGTTTGGAAACAGTTCTGCCATAAGCTCGTCGTTTCCTCTGCCGAACATTTCGGGGGCAAGCTTCGTCCCGAATTTACTGAAGTATTCGGCAAAAGCGCGTTCGTGAAAATGGGCGTTGTCTACCAAAACCCCATCCATGTCAAAAATTACTGCAATCATTCTATTCAATTAGATTTTTTTCCGAATATCGAAACATTGATATAGCGTTTCGGATTTTCTTTAATGTCTGATAACAAAGCGTCAAGACTGTTCAACGTGTTTGTGAGATTATCGTATATCGATTCGTCGTAAATCAGTTTGCCGATGTTGCCGTCGCCCGAATTTATTTTGTCGATAATGGTTTTCAGTTCGTCGACTGTTTCCGCAAGCCGGACAGTTTTCAACGAGTCGCTCAATTCGACGAAATTGTTGATGATATGATTGATATTCGCCGAATTATTCCGCAGATTCGAAGTTATGGAATCAATATTTTCTAACGACGACACTATATTTTGTTTGTTTTTGTTCAACGTCGCCGACAGTTGGGAAATATTTTGCATTGTGCGTTCGAGATGTGAGAAGCTTTTTGACAGATTGTCGATATTTTCATCCGAAAATAACCTGTTGATATTCCTAAAAGCCGAATCAACATCTTTAATTGTTTGGTTCAGATTGTTTTTTATCGAAGGCAAATCGTCCATTAAAAGCGAAAAAGCGTCTTCTTCGGTGCCGGTCTTGATTATGGAATTTTCGGTCAACATCTCGTGAGAATCGCCGAACTTTATTTTTATCGCTTTATTTCCCATAATGTCAGAGCTATAAAGATAGGCTACGGAATTGTCGGGAATGCTGTAATTCGACCGGATTTGGAGTTCGATTTTGAACTTTTCGGACTTCTGGTCGAAACGTATCTTGCTGACTGTTCCCACTTTCAACCCTTTTATTGAGACTTGCGCGGTCGTTTGCAACCCTTCGATATCGTCGTAAACAGCATACAGTGTCTGTACTTTGTTAAAAATATCTTTCCCTTTCAAAAAATTTATGCCCCACACTAAAGCTATCAGCGTTATACTGAAATAAATACCTATTTTAATTTCTTTCGACAGTCTCATCTTTACTATATACTTTTTAATCTCCTTAAAGGAGGCACAAATGTATGAAAAAAAATATTAACAACACATCAAATATGTATTTCAACTTGTATCCTTTTATTAATTAATCTATTATGTTTGTACATGATTGGGGCTGCAATTGAGAAAAAAGACGCAGGAAATTAAATCTCCGAAGGAGATTCATATTTTTAAACGGATAAAATAATGTGAACCCTCTAACAAAGTTTTGAAACAGTGAGGGTACACAAAATTTTAGGACTTGCCCGCAGAAAACCAGAGTTAAAGAATATCTGGCGTCAGCCACTCTTAGTTCTTAACTCTTAACTCTTAGCTGTTCAATTCAGAAACGCAAGCGCCTGATTTTTTTCGACTTTCGTTCCCTGCTTTGTTTCTATCTGAACAATTTTACCGTCGGACAGGGCTTTAACCGGTTCCAAGCCGTAATATGCTTCAATAAAACAGATTGTGTCGCCTTTCTTAAATTCGGCGCCGATTACGGGGGCGGTAGACTTATCCTCGACATCGTATTGCCAGATGACTGTTCCTTTGCAGGTTGCCTGGACGGGTTGTGCTTTGGGATACAATTCTCGGACGCGATTGATGTCGAAATTAGGTATTTCCACAACCGGACGCGAAACTGATTTTGGCGCTCCGGCTTTTTCTTTCGCCGCCTCCAGTTCCTGCACGAATCGCTGTTTTGCTATACCCGACTTATAATCTCTGTATTGACGGTCGTGCATTGCCAGTTCGAACAACTCTTCGTCGTCGGGGCCGAAATCCCATTTATTATCCTTCATTTCCTGTTTATATTGCTCTAAAGCATCGGGATAAGGGTCTTGCGGGTTGCCGGTATAAAATTCCAGACTTTTTTCTTCGACAATCTTCATTATTTCGGGAGCAAGTTCGCCGGGTAGTTTACCCATTTTGCCGGTTATCATGTTCATGCTGTCTTTGTCGATATTCGAAAAACGGGGTTCGCCTTTTGCCATCGAAAAAATGTTCATCAACGCTATGTTTTTAACATACTGGCTGAACGGGGTTACTAATGGAGGATATCCGAGTTTGGGCCATACATATTCGACTTCCTGAAACAATTGTACAACGAGACTATTTAGCGAAACTTCGGGTTTCCCGCTCTGGCGCAACGCCATATTGATTGCTCCGTGCATTCCTTTCAAGTCGGACATCATCGAGCCCATCATACCTCCCGGAAGCCCGCATCCTACAAGTAACGAAGTCATTATCCTGTTCGAGGGGTCGATAAAATATCCGAGAAAATCGTCAATAAACGATTGCGTAAGGCGATTTGCTTCCATATACGCTTTCATATTGATGTCGGGAACCGAAAATCCTGCGTCCCTGAGCATTGCCTGTATAGTTATGACGTCGGGATGAATCATGCCCCACGAAAGCGGTTCCATCGCCACATCGATATAATCTACGCCCGCTTTTGCAACTTCGAGCATCGATGCGACAGAAAAGCCCGGACCGCTATGTCCGTGATATTGAACCATCACGTCCGGATATCTATCCTTTATACCTTTCACAATCTGTCCGTTGCTGTGAGGACGTCCGATTCCTGCCATGTCTTTCAGGCAAATCTCTTCCGCTCCCGCTTCAATCAATGTTGTCGCCATATTTACGTAATAATCAACCGTATGTACAGGCGAGTAAGTGATACACAGGGCAGCTTGAGGAATCATTCCGCCTTCTTTTGCGTAAGCAATCGAAGGGATGATATTTCTCACGTCGTTCAATCCGCAGAAAATCCTTGTAATATCAACTCCCTGAGCTTTTTTTACCTTGTACATCAACTTCCTGACGTCGGCAGGCACAGGATACATTCTGATACCGTTCAATCCCCTGTCGAGCATGTGCGTTTGAATACCCGCCTTGTTGAAGGGTTTAGTGAAAGTCCTGACGGAATTATTCGGATTTTCGCCGTACAGCAAATTTACTTGCTCCGAAGCGCCGCCGTTCGTTTCGACTCTCGCAAAACAACCCATTTCCACAATCGCAGGAGCAATTTGTTCCAACTGGTCTGCCCGAGGTACATATTTCCCGGAAGATTGCCACATGTCTCTGTACAAAAGACTAAATTTAATTTCTCGTCTCATAAAACTAATTATTTAATTACAAAACATTGTATATTAATACCATATATGTCCCAGACCGGCTTTTCGCAATACGAAAATGCTATCCAAAACGATAGCAAAGTTAATTATTTTATTGTAAAAACAACATTAAAAATTGCAGAATCAAAAATAATGAGTAATTTTGCGCCCTGAAAGGAGGTGTTTTTTGAACGTATGATTATAGTACCTATTAAAGAGGGCGAAAACATAGAAAGAGCGCTAAAGAAATTTAAACGTAAATTCGAGAAAACAGGGGTTCTAAGAGAACTCCGAGCGCGTAAAAACTTCACGAAAAGGTCGGTGGTGCGCCGCGATGAAATTAAAAGCGCTATCTATCGTCAAAAATTGAGATCTGAAGATTTTTAATATGATTTTTTAATAAAGTGGGGAGTATGACTATCTTAGTCATACTCTTTTGTTTTTTACGAGGAGACGTTGCATGCAACATCTCCTCGTAGATTATGCGGTCGTTGTGTGGTCATCAAGGGCGTCGTAGAGACGTTGCATGCATCGTCTCTATACTGGACAACGTTGAGATATCCGCACAGATAAACCATTGTCAATTTATGATGTCTTAAACCTCATCTAATATTTCGCATTATGCATATCTCCTGTTTCGTTGAATGCATTATGGAAGGCGAAGCAAGATTTCAGATTGTGAGGCGTATGTCCTTTTCCGAGTTTCAGATAATCCCACAACAACTGTTTGTATTCCGGATGTACGCAATTATCTATTATTGCTTTAGCGCGTTGTATCGGCGATTTTCCCCGTAAATCGGCTACGCCCTGTTCGGTAATCAACACCGATACCGAATGTTCGGTATGGTCGTGATGCGAGACCATAGGCACAATCGCGCTGATTTTAGTACCTTTAGCAACCGAGGGAGTTGTGAATATCGACAAATAGGCGTTACGGGTAAAATCGCCCGAACCGCCAATTCCGTTCATCATTTTTGTCCCGACAACATGCGTCGAATTGATATTTCCGAAAATATCGGCTTCCAAAGCGGTGTTGATAGTTATCAGACCGAGACGGCGGATAATTTCCGGATTGTTCGACAATTCCTGCGGACGCAAGAGTATTTTGTCTCTGAAAAACGCCAAATCGCCATATATCTCGTTGATAGTCGGATTGCTGACGGTGAGCGAACATCCGCTTGCAAATTTGACGCGTTCTTTTCGCATCAGCTCAATCACCGCATCCTGAATCACTTCGGTATAAACCTCGAATTGGGGAATAGCCGAATTGTTGCCCATAGAGCCCAAAACCGCGTTGGCAATATTTCCTACGCCCGATTGAATCGGCAAAAACGATTTCGGAATATGTCCAAGGCTCATTTCCTTCACCAAAAAGTCGGCAACATTGTCTCCGATACGCGCCGTTGTCTCATCGACAGGAGTAAACGCTCCGCCTTCATTTTCGAGGTCGGTATTGACCACGCACAGAATTTTCGAGGGGTCTACCTTAATATACGGCGTTCCGATTCGGTCGTTTACTTTATATACCGGCAGTTCTCTGCGCAGAGGCGGGTCGAGTGGAACGTAAATATCATGTATTCCTCTGATTTCTTTGGGGTGACAGCTGTTAAGCTCGACGATGATTTTGTCGGCATATTCGCATATTGTCGGCGCGATACCTACTCCGCAAGTCGGGATAATTTCTCCATCGCCGGTAATATCAGCGGCTTCGATTATTGCGAAGTTGATTTTTTCGAGAAAACCGTATCGCAGCATTTGAGCGAGATGCGAGAGATGCAAATCGAAATAATTGGTTGTACCATCGTTCATTGCCTGTCGCAAATCTTTGTTTGACTGATATGGTGTGCGGAATTTGATTGCATTTGCGCGCGCCAGATATCCGTCGATGCTGTCGCCTGTCGAAGCGCCCGTGTACATTCCTATCTTAAAAGGCTCGCCTTGTGCATGTTTTGCTTCTGCCTGCTTTGCTATCGCCATAGACACGGCTTTCGGGCAACCTGCGGCAGTGAAACCGCTAAATCCTACATTATCACCATCTTTTATAAAACTCGCCGCTTCTTCCGGCGACATCAATGTGTATTTCATGTTCATAATAATCTATCTGTACATTTTTTCGAAATTAGGGCGCAAAATTATTCCTTTTATGACATTCTACAAAATAAAAATATGCCCGCGACAAATATTCTATGTTTATTTTTATGATTTACAGTGTGTAATGCCCGTAAAAAATATTCAGTTTCGATTTAACGAATCCACTGTTTGATGAACAATTTTACCTTTCGACAAAGTTTTTTCCGGCGACATTCTAAAATGTCGCCTTTTTGTATGAGGATAACCGGCTTGAAAAGCAGGTTATCCTCAAAAACGACATTTTGGAATGCATCCCGTGGAATCAGTGGACAATATTTCGTTAAAATTTTGCTCCATAAGTGAGGAAATTTTGCCGCATACGGGAGAAAAGGAAAGCGAAACACCGTTTCTTTCGAAAAAAATTTTGACGCGACAAATTGTTTCATTTCTTTAATCTCATATTTTCCAATATCAAAATTGTGCCGACGATATCAAAATTGCGTCGACGCATTTTTTTTACAAATTGACGCATCGTTTTTCAACTTAATATATTATATTTGAGCCGCGAAATATATGATATTCGTTCTTATGGAGTTTACGCGCATAAATTTTAGTTGAAAGATGAAAGATAAACTTTTTGGCAGGTGAATCCGCAAGACGGAAATCGGTTTGAGAACGCTTTTGATATGAGACATTTTATAACTATACTTTTGTTGATTTGCAACATTGCCGGTTATGGACAGGTTCACGAGGGTCTGGAGATAAGGAAATATCCGTGGCGTATGCGCGCGCTCAACTATCCGCGAACGCCGGACGGCGACAGCGTAGTCGTCGCAAAATACAACGAAGTCTGGTATTTTAATCTGGACAGTCTCTGTTATCACATGGTCGCCGACAGGCGTAGCGTTTACACCGAAGACCTGGTGCATTACTATTACTGGGAAATATTGGATTATGCTTCGGCAAAGCAGGTCGAAGAAGGCTATCGCAAAATAAAAGACGCTGCAAAGAAATACAACTCCGCCCTGTTGAATTACGAAGCCGATTATATGAAAATACACGGGCTGTTCTACTCCAAACTGTTCTCAGGAGGCGGCGTGACGGAGGAAGAAATGGAAAACGCCGTGCAGGAAATGCACAAATATATCGACCGACTTGTTTTCAAAAACGACAAAGCAAGGTATCTGGAGTATCTGGCGGAATCTTATCACATGTACCGCGATTTCGGCAACTACGCCAAAATGTTCAAATATATACCCCCCATAGTCGATTTGCTCAAACAGATAACGCCGGAAGAATATATTAATTATCATTACATTTACTATCATATCGGCAGCGATTACTACAATTTCCGCGATTACGAACGCGCCGTTTTTTTCCTGAAAAAAGCCTTGCACTCTCCGCCAACGCACTTTGCCGACCGGTCTGACTTGCGGGCGCGGTTTCTGCTCGCAGAATATTACGCCGAAATAAATCAGCTCGATTCGTCCGACTTCTATTACCGTTCGATATACGACGATACTAACATGGTGCGCTTTCGCCCATCTTACGATGCCATGGCGGCGGTGGGAATCGCAAACAACCTGATAAGACGTAATATGCACCGCAAAGCTATGCCAATACTGAAACGATGGCTGCCCGAAGCATTCAAGGAATGCTTAAGAAAAAGCATATTCGACGCCTGTATCGCTTTATGCGAATGCCACCTCGCTGAAAAACAATACCCGCAAGCCAAAGTGATGATTGATTCGGTTAATGCCCTGATAAGACAATATCCGGATTTATATTTCAGAAAAAAGAAACTCTTCGAACAGATGTTTCGCTATAACCTGAACGTCGGACAAACCGACCTGGCATATCAATATGTCGACTCCATGCAGTGGGCGCATGACATACACGAGAAAAAAACAAACTCCCTGATTATCCTTCGTGCGGAACAGGAACTGCACGAAGCCGAAATCGCAATGAAAAACGAACAGGAACAAAAACTGAAAAACCGGCTGCAAATGTCTTTCGCTATTATAATCCTGATTATGCTTGCTTTATTTGTTATCGCCTATTTTTACAGACAAAAGCGGCAAACATTGAACGACCTGGTTCATAAAAACCTGCAATGGGCTAACCAAAATTATTTCGAAATCATTAACCGGACTGAAGAAAATTTCGGTGACGACAGCGACAGCGACAGACTTGTTCCTACCGACGAAGACAACGAAATCGTCAAACTGGTACACGAGTTTATGCTCGACGGAGCATTTAAAGGTCACGAATTGACGCTGGATATTCTCGCTAAAAAACTAAACATCAACCGGAATAACCTGTCTCATGCTATCAATGCCGTGACAGGAAAAAATTTTAATAACTTTATCAACGAGTACCGAATTAAGGAGGCGCTGAGGATTATTTCCAAACATCAAAATCTGTACATCGACGAACTGTACGGAATGGTGGGGTTTCGAAGCCGGACTTCGTTCTACCGCTCTTTCAAACAAATCACAGGGCTCTCGCCAAGAGAATTTACTAAAGTTAAAA
>JAIRLF010000254.1 GCA_031259655.1 Prevotellaceae bacterium | reverse complement strand
CTCCATTGACGCTTCAGGACGGAACTCTACAACAGGCTACAGGAATCAATCCTAATCCACTGTTCAAAACGCACGAAATTCCGGCTCCTCTCATTTCCGAAAAGGCAAAACTCAATCCGACGGGAGTGAAGGTTGCTTTCGAATACGATATGCCGACGGAACAGGGTAAAGAATATGTGTTAAAAGCTAAAGACTGAGAAGGTTTGGCAGACTAAATAACGTCTTCCGAACCGTTTTCCACAATTTACGCAGGGGACATTGTCGCATATATTTTTGTTGCATACGCCCCTGTCGTTTCTGTGGATGGATACTTTATTAATTTCTTGTCCCTTAATCCCCTTGTCCTGAATGGATATGGGTAGGGGTAGCGACCGTGCAGACGCAACATATTGCGTCTCTACGGTGCACAGGATTGTACTGCAATTTTCTACATGGAAACGTCGCCGAAACCGAAGAAGTTTCTCATTTCATGAATAATTTGAATATCAATTTACTTAAAATAAAAATAAACGGAGTTACGATGATTGCTGCGACGACGTCTATCAAATAATGAGCTTTGATATAGACCGTTGAGGCGACAAGAATTATTGCAATCGGAAGTATTGCGTAAAAGTATTTCCGTGCATTTTCGTACAGTAAAATCATTGCGATAATAGTCAAACCGACATGCGAACTCGGAAATGCGCCTGTGGGTTTTTCGCCCATATCCTGTATTGAACGCATTAACCAGCTGAAAACGTATCCGTCAGGGACTTGATTGTCGGGATAAGAGTAATAGAATTGCGGTCCGGCGACGGGAATAAGGATGAATATTATGTAAAACACAAAGAATGAACACAAACAATAGAACATCGCCTTTTCTGCCAAATCGGTTTTTTCGAGATAACAGTAAACAAACAGGAACAAAAAAATCAGATAATAAGCAAAATAGCCGAAATACATGATTTCCGAGACAAAAGCTTGTGGGAACGCTTTCGAAAACTCCATAGCAGGCGAACATCCGAAAACAGCGCTGTCTAACCGGTCGAAAAAACTGTCGAGATTAGGCGCAATTATACTTTCCGGCAGGTCGTAACCTGTGTTATATCCGAGGTTGTATGTTTCGGGATACCAATAAGTAATCAGCGCAAACGGAAAAACATACCGTATAAATCCCGTAAATTTATTGTCGGATTTTTCTTCGATATATACCATAATAAACAGGGCGACAGAGAAAAACACTCTGTACAGCAAAAGATAGTATGTTTGCGTATGAACGACGCTTTTTCCGGAAAACACCATGATATAAACCGTCGTAATAAATATGTATGTAAATGTCAGTAATTCGGCTGTATTAAAACGTTTTACTAATGATTGCATAATGTGTTATCTGAATTTAACCTCTCTTTTTAACGAATCTAATTCCGGTTTTCGTTTTGCACTGATAACATATACGTTGTGAATGCTTTGGAAATCATTACTCAGTTTTATTCTAACCTTATACGAAACGCCCTTGTTCAATTGATAGGATTCTACCGTCCCTATCAAAAGTCCTTCGGGAAAGGTCAATGAATGTCCGCTTGTTACAACCGTATCACCTTCTTTGATAGCAATATGTTGCGGGATATCAATCATTTCGACATGCCGAATATCTTTTTTATCCCATACGATTGGTCCATATATTCCTGTTCTCATGAGTTTTCCGCTCACATTTCGCGAGGTGTTGAGCAAGGAAATCACCGTACAAAAATGGTCGGCAACTCTGTCGACTATTCCAATTACACCGTTCAACGATATGACTCCCATGTCGATTTCGACTCCATTTTCTTTTCCAATGTTAAGGATGAGCCTGTTATTGTTCCGGTTCGGCGTGTTTTCTACTATATTTGCGGGAATACATTCGAAGTCGTCTAAAATCAGGTTGCTGCTGTCGTATTGGCGTAAATTGTACGACAATTGATTCTTTAGATATATATTTTCGTTTAATAAAGAGAGATTTAAGTCCAACAGTTCGCGATTTTTCAGTTTTAGACCGAAATACTCTTTCCAAACGCCGGTAACTTTATTAATGTTTCCTTTGACGGCGTCGATTTTCGCCATCGTGGTCGAATGTCTGAAATATGAAGATTGAGAAATCAAAATAATGGATATTCCTTCCAACAGTAAGAACATCAGGGATAAATGGTATTTAACGATAAAACGGAATAAACTGTCCATATTAATTTATTTTCCAATTTATTTCCGACAATCCTTGTTGTTGCAGTATCGTGTTTGTTTTCGAAAAATGTTTGCATCCTAAAAAACCGTTCACCGAAAGCGGCGAAGGATGAGCCGATTCAAGTATGAAATGTTTGTTCGTGTCTATCAACGACTTTTTTTGACGGGCAAAATTACCCCATAACATAAAGACTATGCCCGATTTGTGTTCGGAAATTTTCCGGATAACAGCGTCGGTGAAATACGCCCATCCGGCTTTGGAATGCGAGGCAGCTTCCGCATGTCGCACTGTCAATATTGCGTTTAACAAAAATACGCCCTGCTCCGCCCAACTCTCCAAATTGCCGTGTCGAGGCGGTTCGATGCAAAGGTCGTTCTTGATTTCCTTAAATATGTTCACCAAAGATGGCGGTTGCGGAACACCTTCCGGAACCGAAAACGAAAGCCCGTGCGCCTGCCCCTGCCCATGATATGGGTCTTGTCCTAAAATCACAACTTTCAATTTGTCGAAAGGAGTTTTCTCGAAAGCGTTAAATATCAATTTCCCGGGAGGATATATTTGTTTCCCCGCCCTCATTTCGCTCTTAATAAAGTTAACCAAATCAATAAAATACGGTTTGTCAAATTCTTCTTTCAAAATAGACTTCCAACCGGCTTCAATTTTTACATCCATAGTATTAATA
>JAIRLF010000104.1 GCA_031259655.1 Prevotellaceae bacterium | reverse complement strand
CTAATCGACGACATTGACGATACTGTGTACGGTTTTCTTTTCATTTCATTTATTTTTAAGCGTTTTAATTGTTGCAACGAGCATGGAAATTAACTCATTGCAATCGACATTTAGACTTTCGTATAAATTTGTATCAATATAGTTTGTTGCCTCTAACAGCGACAACCAATACATTGTTTCATTAGTTTCTTTAAGAGCGATACTGAATTTATTGATAAAATCAGCATTACTTTGCGCATATTCAGCTTCGTAAATCAAAGCTCCGATTGCGGTTCCTGACCTTAGAATCTGGTTATTGAGTACAAATATTTTTTTTTCCTGAATAAACTCGGAGAGTTTCACTATTCTAACAGCAAATGCAAAACTTTTTTCCTTTAATATAGACGTCTTTTTCATATTATATGTTTTATATGTTTTATATTTATATCTTATATTTCTTCTTTAATTCTTAACTCTTAACTCTTAGTTCTTAACTCTCACCGGTGCGTCGTCGGCGAGGCTTATATTTCCTTCGTAGATTATATGGTCTCCTTCGTTCAGACCTTCGGTAATCACGTAGCTTTCGGAGTTTTCCTGCCCTGTTTGGACATATACCCATGCAGCCCTGTCGTCTCTCAGTTTGAACACCACTTTTTTGTTTGTACGGAGCACAACGGCGGATTTAGGAACGACCAACTGTTTGCCGAGCAAAAGTTGCACTCTGACTTTCACGTTCATACCCTCGTAAAGTTTATTATCCTTATTGCTAATGACCGCTTTCACCTGCACCATTCCGTTTTTGTCGACCATAGGATTGATTTCCGATATATAACCTTCAACAATGTACGACGACATCGAAAACGGCGACACAAGAACCTTGTATTTAAGATTGATATAAGGGAGTTCGCTTTCCAGAATATTGAACACTGTTTCGGGATTACGATTGTCGATGACAGTACAAAAAGCCTCGGCGCCGGGCAGATTAAACTCCTTAACCGTCAGATTCGCAATCACGCCGTCGAACGGAGCATACAAAGTGGCGGCGTTCAGGTCGTATTCGGCAGTGAGATAATTGTTTTGACTTTGTTCGTAATTACTTCGGATTTTGGCTACTTTCATAATATCCGCCGGGATATTTGCCGTATCGTTTATCGAATAATCTTGCCCGATAAGCACTTCCTGCAAGTCGAGTTTAGCCCGTTCCAGGGCTTCTATCGCCTGTTTTTTGGCTATTTCGAGTTTAAACTTGTCCAGTTCGGCTAATTTTTGCCCTTGTGTCACCCTGTCGCCGTTTTTTACGTAGATTTTACGTATAATTTCCTGTGAGTGAAATTTCAGTTCCGCCTTGTTCATTGCGGCAACTTTTCCATTGGAAATCAGCTCGTAATTGAAGTCTTGATATTCCAATAATTTTGTTTTTACTTCAGTAGCTTTATTCTCTACATTAGTCGTCGTTTGTTCTCCGGATTGCTTTTCTTCTGTCTTTTTCGACGAACATGACAGTAAGCAAAATACTATCGCCGGATAAATGATGTTTCTGAGTGTCATACGGTTATGTCTATTTTAATGAACTTAATTAATACAATTAATAATTATATTTAACGATACAAAATTAAATAAAATTTCGGATTTGAGATACTCAAAATAAAATTTTAACGATAATTTTATGCGATTCGTTCCTAAATAAGTGAAAGATTGTCATTTGCACGCTGAAAAAAATATTTTTTTGCACGCAGATAACACAGATTTGAAAGATTTACACAGATTTTTTAGCACGCAGATGACGCAGATGACACAGATTTACGCAGATTAAAAAAATCTGTGGTCATCTGTATAATCTGTGTCATCTGCGTGCCTTTAGCGTGCCTTTAGCGTTTTTATCTCTCGAGATAGACGCCAAATTCGGCGATAGAGGGGGGATTCGAAAATTCGTCTATCAAAATTCGCACTTTATTTCCCCATATTTTATTAAACCGATGGATTTTAACTCTGTCCGGATTTGTACCTGTCAATATTGGTCGCCATTCGTTATTCGAAAAATATTCGAGTCTGTATGTTTCGATTCTGTTATGGCGTCCGAGCGCTTCGGTAATAACCACCATATTAAATTCCCTGTCGGCGCCCGAAAGCGTAACTTCGAGCCAAGGTTTTGTTATTGAAGGTTGCGATACCCATGCCGAATTGAAGTCGTCGTCGTTGGCAAAATCCATGATGCTCATGTCGTGACTCCAGCTCGCGTCTACAGGCTTACGTTTCGCCATGTTCGACGAAATGATTGGACGTCCGGCGGGAGATATTTTACTCGCCGAGCCTTCGCGTTTCCACAGCCTGCCGATTTCTTTCAGTGCCTCTAAAGCATTATCGTCAAGCAATCCGTCGCGGTTAGGAGCGACGTTCAGGATGAAGTTGCACGCGATTCGATTAAGCGGAATAATGTTTTTTTCGACAATGTCTTTTGGCGATTTAACGGGTTTCGATGGAAAAATCTCTTTCCAAAACCATGTGTCCTGAATAGGATAACACGAGAGAGCGGGCAATTGATTGGTTTCCGCAATACGTTGACCCGCGCCCTGTTCGTACGATTTGATGTCGGTGTAAAACAGGGCTTCGGCAGGATATTTTGCCGCATTGAGGTCCATCAGCAGACAATTGGGTTGCAGAGATTTTACTAACAGGTAGATGTCTTCGAACGGGATATCGTCGTACGAAATGCGCGACCAGGGCGCATCCCAACCGTCGATGATAAGCGCCGTGATTTCGCCATAGTTGGTCAACAGTTCGGCTATCTGGCTTTTGACCATGTGGATATGGTCGGCTTTAATCATGTTCGGACGAAGCCGGTGATGCGTGTCGAGTATCGAATAGTAAAGCATAACTTTCAATCCCTCTTTACGAAACGCGTCGACGTATTCCCGAACCACGTCTTTGTTATACGGACTGTTCATCACGTTATAACCCGTTGTTTTTGTGTCCCAAATACAAAAACCGCTGTGATGTTTTGCGGTGAGACATCCGTAGCTCATGTTTGCCGATTTTGCCGCCTTTGCCCACTGCGAACAGTCGAGTTTCGCCGGTGCGAAAATCGAAGGCGAAGCGTCCGGGTCTGCCCAGTCCTCCGGCATATATGTGGGGATATTATAATGAATAAACATCCCAAACCGTAAATCGACAAACTCCTGCTGGAGCTGTCCCAAACTTTTTATCTGTGCGTTCGAATTTAACGCATAACAAACAAGCAAACTTGTGAATAAAAGTAACTTTTGTAGTTTCATCTGTGTTGAGTATATTAATATTTTTAACATTTCTAATTCTAAAAAACGGCTCAAAGGTAAACATTTTTTTTTGTCTGAATCAGAATTTTCAGGATGAACAGGATTTTCAGAATTTTAGAATTGAACGGAATTATGAATCAGAATTTTCAGAATGAACAGAACGCTCTATAATAATGCTTTTTGCAAACAATAGAATTTAGTGTTTTCAGCCCTTTGCTTTTCGTACAAAATTATGTTTTTTGTTTTTTATTGCTTTGCTAAAATCTTTCAGCTTTATTCTACCGGACAAATTCGCGGACAATTATTACCTTTGCACGGATTTAAATGATAAAAAATGGCTTTAGTTAGACCGGTCAGAGAGATTGACCCTAAAATAGGAAATAATTGTTTTTTAGCTGAAACAGCGG
>JAIRLF010000082.1 GCA_031259655.1 Prevotellaceae bacterium | reverse complement strand
TTTTTGCGGGAAATTGTAATTTTTAAGAATAAAAATGTGTAATATAAAATTTTGTCTACTAAAATATCTCGGGTTCGCGAGTCTGTTTTGTTTCATGAGTTTGTTTTCTTCATGCTATAAAAAAGAGTATCAACCTCCGTTGAAGACAAGGACGGTCATTGTGTATATGGTTGGAGATAATACGTTAAACTCTTATGTCGACCCTGACATTAACGAAATGGAACGCGGCTGGAAAGACAGTTTCGATGGCGATTTGATTGTGTATGTCGACCAAAAGCAAGAAGCTCCATATATATTGAAAATATCTTCCGACCGGACTAACTCAGTTGTTTCCAAAGAAGTAATGAAATATTCCGAACAAAATTCGAGTTCGCCGGAAGTTATGGAACAGGTGCTTACCGATATTAAAAACATGTATCCCGCAAAATCGTACGGATTAATTTTTTGGTCTCATGCTAACGGTTGGCTTCCTGCGACGTCTTCGAGCGTCACCAGATCTTTCGGAGACGACAACGGCGAGTCGATGAACATAACGGAACTTGCCGAATTGCAGGGAAAATACGACTTTTTTATTTTCGACGCATGCGATATGATGGGCGTCGAAACGGCATACGAACTGAAATATAATACCGATTATATTGTTGCTTCGGTAACCGAAATTCTTGCAGGCGGCTTTCCTTATGACGATATTCTCGAATATCTGTTTATGGAAAATGCAGACCTTGAATCCGTATGCCGGAAGTTTATGGAACTGTACAGGTCTTATGCCAATCTTGAGATGCAGACGGCGGCGTTGTCGGTGGTGAAAACCGCAAATCTGGACGAACTCGCAACAGTATCGAAAAGCCTGATGCAGAAGTACAAAAACAATATCGAAAACCTCGACATATCGCAAATCCAAAAGTATGATTCGGAAAAGATAACGCTGTTTTTCGACTTCCTGGATTTCATGGAGTGCATCGCCGGAAATGATTCCGAATTGCAGACTTTACGTAATCTTCTCTCCTCGACAGTGATTTTTGAAGACCATACTCCTTCGATACTCAATGAGTTCGAAATCGAACGAAGTTGCGGATTGAACTGTTATATTCCGGGACAACGCCAGAGTCTCGACAACGCATACGTTCTAACGTCGTGGTACAAGGCAGTATACTTACGCTAATTAATAAGAAGTAATGTTGAAGATTTTTCATACGGCAGACTGGCATATCGGTCAAAATTTTTATGGATACGACAGGAAAGACGAGCATCTGTTTTTCTTCGACTGGCTGAAAAAGCAGGTTAAAGAACATCAACCCGACGCTTTACTCATTGCCGGCGATGTGTTCGACAGTCCCAACCCTTCGGCTGAATCACAAAAGATTTACTACAAATTTCTACACGAAATAAACGCCGAAAACCCTTTGCTCCAAATTATTATTATCGCAGGAAATCACGATTCGGCGGCGCGTCTCGAAGCGCCGAACCCTTTGCTCGAAGAGATGAACATCACGGTTAAAGGCATGATTAAACGGCAACAGGATGATGAAATCGACTATCGCGACTTGTTGGTCCCTATCGTAAAAAACGGGGAAATTGCGGCTTGGTGTGCGGCGGTTCCGTATCTGCATCAGGGCGATTATCCTCCGGCGGAGAGTTATGTCAAAGGTATCGAACTGATGTACGAGAAGTTATACGGGGAGTTGGAGAAGCTGAAGACGCCCGCGCAGGCGGTCATTGTTACGGGGCATTTGCAGGCGAGGGGCGCTCATCTGTCCGAAAAAGACCGCTCTGAACGTGCGATAATCGGAGGTCTGGAATGTGTTTCGACAGATGTTTTTGCAAACCGCGATATCGCATACGTTGCGTTAGGGCATTTGCACCGGTGTCAAAAGGTTGCAGGACACTCCAATATTCAGTACGCCGGAAGTCCTTTGCCGATGTCGTTCGCCGAAAAGAACTATAAACAGGGCGTCAATCTTGTGATATTCAACAATAACAAAGTCGAAACAATCGAACGGATAAGTTTTGCTCCTCCGGTGGAATTGTTGAGTGTGCCGGTCGAGCCGAAACCCTTATACACAGTATTAGACGAACTTGCGAAACTCCCTGACGGGGAAATTACAACCCGGTCGCCGTATCTCGAAATCAAAGCGCTGCTGACCGGACCCGAACCTTCAATCCGCTATCATATCGAAAATGCATTGAAAGGTAAATCCGTACGGCTTGCCTGTATCGTTGCTAACAAGTCCGGCTCTGATGAACCGCTCCTGAATACAATAAAATACGACGACCTGAAGGAAATCGACCCAATGGAAGTGGCTCGAATCGCTTTCCGTAACCAATATGACGAAGAAATGCCCGAAAATCTTGTCAAATTGCTCCAAAACGTAATACGCGAACTGAGAAACGAAATCCTGTATTAGTCACAAAAAAACAAAACGGACAGGATTTGAAAGACTTTTCCCTGCCGTTTTATCAATCAATCAATATAAAATGTATATAAAAAAAGAGAGGCGGGATTTGGGGGTCCTGCCTCTCATAACCTAACTTAAACCTATGAAAAAACCAATTTGTATATATGACGACTTCGCAGTAAAAAGGTTTAATCATGGTTGAAATTTTTTTTAATCTTTTTAATTTTTTTTAATCTCTCGCCATAACAGGAGCAGAATTTCAGAATTTTAGACTTGAACAGAATGAGTTAAAGAACAAGCCGGCGTCAGCTATTCTTAACCCTTTTACTCTTAGTTTTTAGTTTTTAATTATCTTTGCATACTAATTTCAAAAAAATTACATGACGAATTGTCTAAACATAAAAAGAAATAGCCGTGTCAAAGAAGAAAAAAAAGAAAGTGCAGGTTACACATCATCAGAAAGCAGTATTGAGCAAACATTCTGCGACTTATCTCAAGTCGTGTTATGATGTGGCTCGTCGCATTTTACAGTCCTTAGGCGAAGATGCGTCGGCGTTTGATTCATTCACCAAACGTCAAAAACAGGATATGTTTCGAATCATAGTATCGCCTCCGCGTATTTCGGTCATGCCGGGGCACAAAGTGCCGAAACAATATATCCGCTATGTACAGGAAGAACTGATTATGCACATGAAGAACGTTTACTTCGATAAAAAACTGGAGATTACATGGCTGGACATTATAATCGTCGGACAGTCGATGATGTTAATTTTCGCGACAGATGGTTTTGTCGCGACTTTGTCGCCCTCGCAACGCAAGATAGTCGACCGACTGCACATATTATTCGAAACGGTACTCTTCGCACATATTCAGAACACTATAGCGGAATATATCAGAATGTCGCTAATGATACTTTCGCAGCCGAATTTCCGCATCTACGGACAGGATTTAGGCGGACATCATATAATGAGAAGCAAAGTAGGTTTCCAGCAGGTAGTGCGCATCACGACGCACGAATGTCAAACGCTACGTTTCAAATACCGAAATAAAGAAAGAACAGCTTTTCGCGTAGCCACGGGACAATATATAAGTATACCATACACAGGCGCGACTATCGCATTAAGCAAAATATTCCCGGGCATCAAGCACGACAGACTATTGAATATATACATACAATCGCATGCTATTCATCGCTTTAAAGAACGCATCAACACGGTTTATCCTACCATGCGGAACGAATTTTTCGTTCTTTCGCTCATGTTC
Source organism: Prevotellaceae bacterium (assembly GCA_031259655.1). GTDB lineage: Bacteria > Bacteroidota > Bacteroidia > Bacteroidales > UBA932 > JAIRLF01. The sequence goes on along the minus strand of JAIRLF010000082.1, from coordinate 3,374 downwards.
GTACAGCGCATAGTACGTGCTCCTAACGGTATGCAACTCATTGCCTGCATCATGCCGGTCGAAAATGGCGAAAAGACAATAGGATATTTCGCTTTTACAATAGACGGAGAGAATCTCCTCGTACTCACGCTCCTGCCCTTGCTTAGCAGTAGCGTTCCCGAAGGACGCGTCCTGTACGAGCGTCTGCATCTATCTTCCGAAGACCTGAAATATTTGGGTATGGACAAACTGAGTTTCTTTTATGAGGTTGATATCGAACAAATTCCTACACTGAAACAAGTCCTGTACGACGAATTACATCTCGACTATGTCCATACCGTATATAACAGTTTCCGCTTGAAAAACGAACCTTTCAACGAAAAGAAAACGCTTTTTGTGAAAAACTTTTTCCAGAAACTCGAAGAACGGACAGTCGATTATAATGCTAATAACGAACAAAATACCGAAGTCGAAAACATGAATGATTTAGATTATGAATTTTGAATTTCGAAGGATATGTCGACGCGACTCACTTCATTGCTATGACGCGCCCATAAAAAATATTTGCTGTCAGTCAATAGTTTAAACAAAACCTGTTCACATTCTATTCGAGATTATTTCACTGCGATTTCCAACGAAATAAAGTTCGATACTTCAGATGTACGACTTATACTGTTTACAAAGTTCAATTGATTTGATTGAACGTGTAAATCATCTATTAAAATTTGTTTTAACACATGTACTCTGTTAGAGAACAACTGTTTATTTCCATACGCATTATCTGTTTCGTTCGAATAGCAGCGCAGAGTTAATTTCCATTCTGGATATGTATTACAATATGAAGCTAATTCGGACAAAGCGTCGAAAAATTTTGTCTCATCAACAAAACTTACACGTCCGTCTTTAAATCTCATATTGTTCAAAAGAGCTTCCAGTTTGGGCTTGTAACTGAGATACATTGCATTGTCGATTTTCACGGTAGAAAGAGTAGTCAATGGATTTGCCGGCGCAGTATCAACGACCGCAATCTCCTCTTTTACCTCTTTTACCTCATTTTCTACCGTCTTATTATTTACTTCGGCGATATTTTCGGCGACCTTTTCGGCAACGACCGGTTTTCTCGCGTCTTCTGTCGGCGTTTCGGCGGAAGTTACGGCATTGTTATACGCAAGTCGCTCGATATACTCCTGTCGTTTAAGCTCCTGTTCGGCAACATATCGTTCGTAGCGCATAATCTGCATATCTCGTTCTTCGTCAAGATTGATAGTATCTATCACTCTTGTTCCTTTCGCGACATAGTTTTCTGCTTTTTTCTCAGATACAGGGCATCCGTTGTTCGAAGCTGGACCTGCTTCGTACGGGCATACATCTCTATTGTCGGGGATACCGTCGAGGTCGGTATCGGGACAACCTTTGAACTGCGCAATTCCCGCAACGGTCGGACAATCGTCCAAATGGTCGGGAATACCGTCGCTATCGCTATCGGGGCAGCCTTTTGTTGCTGCAAGACCGGGAATATTGGGACAGTCATCCTCATCGTCCGGGATATTATCATTATCACTGTCTGCAACTTTTGCTATTGCGGTAATATTCTTTTTCGCCTTTTTCGAGGCTATAGGGTCTTCGTCAGAAGCTGCAAATGCAGTTCTTCCATACAGCATTAAAATCATTAATATACTACAAATCAGTCTCATATCTCTTTTTATACGCAATTTATTTCCTGCAAAGATAAGTATAAATGAATGTTTTGATTCTTAAAAAGTGTGAAATTTTCTTAAAATCGAAATATTCTCCACATGATGAGTATGCGGAAACATGTCAACGGGTTGACATTCAACAAATTCATATTGTTCGGCAAGCATAGCGATATCTCTTGCCTGTGTAGCCGGATTGCAGCTGACATATATTATTTTTTCAGGGGCAGCGTCCATCAATATTTTCGGAATAGACGGATGTAATCCTGCCCTTGGCGGGTCGAGTATAACCACGTTCGGCGCGCCGTTAATTTGAATAAATTCATGGGTCAGCACATCTTTCATGTCTCCCGTATAGAACAAAGTATTGTTTGTTTTGTTTATCGACGAATTTATTTTAGCGTCTTCTATTGCTTCGGGAACGCACTCTATTCCAACGACTTTCTTCGAGTGTCCGGCAAGAAAGACGGCAATAGTTCCCGTGCCGGTATATAAATCGTAAACTGTTTCGACGCCTGTAAGTTTGGCGTATTTCCTGACAATATCGTACAGATTATATGCCTGTTCCGAATTTGTTTGATAAAACGATTTCGGACCGATACGGAAAATCAAATCTTCCATTTTTTCTTCGATATATGGTTTTCCCGAATAACAAACCACATCCAAGTCGTTGATACTGTCATTTCCCTTTGTATTAATGACATAATTCAGCGAAGTGATGTCGAAACACTGTTTCAGCATTTCCATGAAAGGCATTTGTTTTTCTTCGTCATGGCATCCGAATATTACCGTAACCATAAGTTCGTTTGTTGTAGATGTTCTGATAATCAAATTCCTCAACAAACCGGTTTTATTTTTGATGTCAAAAAAATCGTATTTCTTATCTAAAGCAAATGCTTTGGCTTGCATTCGGATTTCGTTTGAAGGCGATTTTTGCAACCAGCATTTCTCTATATCAAGCACTTTATCGAAACGTCCCGAGACATGAAATCCAAGCGCATTAGTGTCGATATCATGTTCGTTACCTATTTCCGAAACAGTTAACCATCTTTTCTGCGAAAAAGTAAATTCCAGTTTGTTTCTGTAGAAAACCGTCTTTTCCGAGGGCAAAATAGTCCGCACCAAAGGCGTTTTCAGTCCGCCTATTCGTTCTAACTGGTCGCGTACCTGTTGTTCCTTGTATTTCAGTTGTTCGCAGTACGGAATCCTTTGGCTCACACATCCTCCGCAATCGTTGAAATGTGCGCAGAACGGTTCCTGCGAGATTGGCGAAGGGCGAACTATCTTGGTAACACGACCTTCGGCATAATTTTTTTTGCGAATAATTCGCATGTTCACAATGTCGCCCGGAATAGCGTCTTCTACAAAAACCACCATCTCGCCGACTTTGGCAAGGGCTTTACCACCTGCTGCCAAACCGGTGATTTCGATGTTTTCGAGGTTCGATATCTTCATATATTACACATCCACAAATATTTCATCTCAATAACGAACTTGGCAATTACTTTTAATCCCGCAATTTGTTGTCCGAAAATGGGATACATTATAAAAAACAATACTGTAATGATTTGTTTCATTTCATTTTTTTGTTATCCAACAAATAAGATGTTACTGCATAAATTTCATTGTCTTCTCCTTCAATAATACGTATCATATATAATTTATTTGTAAGTTCATCGACAAAAAACGTTCCCGGCAATA
>JAIRLF010000364.1 GCA_031259655.1 Prevotellaceae bacterium | reverse complement strand
ATATGTGATTCTTTGACTTCTGACTGATGGCTGGTTGAAAACTTGTGAAGATTGCCTTTGTTTTCCTGTTTTGTGATTTCCGCGGTTGAAAGGTATAACCAAGAAAATCGAATGATACGAGGCAGTCCGCCCCCAATATGAGCTTCGGTACTCTTTCCTTACGGGGTCGCCGCTTTCGGATTATCCCTTTGCATCTCATATTGAGTTCCCGCGTTTCCGCAAATTACCCAAGATACAGGTCATGCTGTCTGTACGCCGGATGCCGTGAAGGCAGTAAACAGGTTGCTCCATTCACTTATCCCGGAATCGTGGCCATACCCCGGTTTTGACATCGTCTAGCTAAGTTTCGACGCTTCTTCGACAATTCACTTGCGTTCATCTCCTATATCCACACCTGACAGTTTATTACTGCCTTTTTGAATGTATCGTTCACTACCAATTCGTTTCCGATATCAGCAGCATACACCGGTTTGAAACCTCCTCCTGTAAGGCGATTTCGGTAGGCCATACTACCATGTAATTCGCAGCTCTACGCATGGCAGCCACTCCATTGCGTTCTCACGGCACAAAGCTACTCTTAGTTTTTAGTTTTTACGCGGCTTTGGACAATTTTTTTTGTCAAACGACAAACATTTTTTATGCCCTGTATTTGAGCGCATAACGAGGACAGGAACAATAAAAATCAGTCGCTGTTAGACAATTTTTTGCGGGTTTTGTTTTGTCGTTCGAAAACTTTATTGTACTTTTGCACCGTTTTATTATAAAAGCGAATACCGAAAAGCTATACGAGTAGGTGAAATTAATAAATATTTTATAAAATTATGAGAAAAATTTTTTTATTACTGTTTTGCGTTTTATTGGCTGTTGGAGTCAATGCACAAATACGCTATGGCGTGAAAGCCGGAGGAACGTTCTCCAATATTTCTGAAAAATATAATGGAGAAAAAATTTCCGAATTTAAACTCGGTGTAGGGTTTAATCTTGGAGGAGTGTTGGAATATTCTTTTTCGGAATCTTTTGCACTGCAACCCGAACTTTTGTATGTTATGAACAACATCAAACCTAAAGAAGAGGAAGAAGGTGTTAGTTCGAGAATGGAACTACAATTTATTCAGTTACCTATCAATCTGAAATATAAAATGGGAACTGAAAATTTGAAATTCTATGTTACTGCTGGTCCTTATGTTGGATATGCTGTTTCGGCAAAATTGAAAGCAGAATCAGAAGGTATCAGTGGCGCTGTTGACCTTTTCGAGTGGGATGAGTTTAAAGCAAAACATCTTAATTTCGGCATTGGAGCAGGTTTAGGAATCGAAGTCTCTAAATTTACCGTTGGCGTTGGTTATCAGCATGGATTGGCTAACCTTACCGGTGTTGATCAAGTGTCTATAAAATTGGGGTCTTTTAATTTGTCGGTAGGTTATTTCTTCTAATTTCCTACGAAAGATACCTTGTGTTCCGTAAGTTTAAAGCATACGGTAGATAAAATGTCGTCCCTGCGGATTCGCGGGGACGACACTTTTATATCTATCGGCTTGTTACTCCTCATTCCGAGTTTAAAAATTATATTCGCCAACCATTTCAACGCTCATAATATTTATATTGAATTCCGACCTCAATACTGTTACAAGTCGTTAGTGTTTCGGGATAAACATCAATAATCGCATTCGCAACCGTCTTCGTCGCAGCAATCGCATCCACTGTCTTCGTCGTAACAATCGCATCCACAGTTGCAACCGTTGCCGCAATGTCCCGCCAAATCTTCGGGAGTAGCTTCACGAATGTCCACTATTTCGCCGGAGAAATGTAATGCGCTTCCTGCCAGAGGATGATTGAAATTCATGGTAACAGTATTGTCGTCGATATTTTCGACGGTTCCATACATACGATTACCCTCCTGGTCTTGCATCGGGAGACTTTTGCCGACTTGCACAAACTGTTCGTCGAAGTCGCCATCGATTTCGAAAGAGCTTTTCGGGAGGGTTATTATAGCCTGTTCGTCGATTTCGCCGTAAGCTTCGTCGGCTTGCAGCACAAAATCGAACTTGTCGCCCATGTTCATGTTAGCTATTTGATATTCAAAATTCGGGAGCAAATACCCTGCGCCATACATAAACTGCATGGGTTTTTCTTTTGTTACTACTTCGATTACATTTCCGTCCGCTTCGAGATTGTAACTCAATGAGACTACTTTGTTTTGTTCTACTTTCATTTATTTTTATCTATTAAATTATAATTCGCAAATGTAGGCAAAAAAATCATTCCGCCTTATTTAATTTCGTTGGTTCTTGATTATCAGAGTTAAGAAATTTGATTTGCATTTCTTTTCCATCGAAAACGGCATATCCTCCGCCCGAAAACCAGTCGGGAAGAACGATATAGTCGAAACCGTTTGCCGGAAGATTCACCGGTACGTGCAGATGTCCCATAACGAAAAAATCGAGATTCTGTTCTTTGGCAATTTCGCACGCTCTGTTATAGAACGGATTATCGAGACTAAACTCTATGCTGCCGTGCTTTTGTCTGTTGCTTTTCGACCATGCGTGCGCAAACGTCAAACCGACGTATGGATGTATTGCAGCGTACGTTTTCCGCAAATACCTGTTTGTGAATATCCATCTCAACAGTATCTGATTTTTGTCGCCCGTATTGAGAGCGTCGCCATGCGTCATACGAAATTTTTGTCCGCAAAGATTTACGGTATAATCGGTTGGATGAAAAATCACGCCTAATTCCGATTGCAGATAATCGCTTACCCAAAGGTCGTGATTTCCCGCAAAAAAATGCACCGGTATCCCCGAATCGGTAAGTTCGGCGAGTTTCCCCATTGTGCGAACAAATCCTCGCGGGACAACTTTCTTGTACTCAAACCAAAAATCGAAAATATCTCCCAACAAAAATATCTCTTCGGCATCGGATTTGATGCTGTCTAACCAGTTGACAAAACGGCGTTCCCGTTTTCGAGAATCTTCGTCGGGAGGCAGTCCAAGATGAACATCTGCGGCAAAATAATAATTCATACGAGTTCGATTCAACGCTTAATCGATGATTAACATTGCGTCGCCATAAGCTCCGAACTTGTATTTTTCTTTCACCGCCGTCGTGTAGGCATTCATCACCGTGTGATATCCTCCGAACGAAGCCGTCGTCATCATCAAAGTGGACAGGGGTTGATGAAAATTCGACACAAGTGCATCGGGTACAACACATTCGTACGGGGGAAAAATAAACTTGTTTGTCCATCCTTCATACGATTTCAGGTATCCCTGAGTCGTGTACGAACTTTCCAAAGTCCTTAATACTGTTGTTCCTATGGCGCATATTTTTTTACCCTTGTCTTTGGCGTTATTGACAATGTACTCGGTTTCTTCGGGAATCATGATTTGCTCGGAATCCATTTTGTGTTTGCTCAGGTCCTCGACGTCGATTTCCCTGAAACTTCCCAAACCAAGATGAAGCGTAACTTCGGCAACGTCAATACCCTTGATTTCACATCGTTTCAACAGCTCGCGGCTGAAGTGCAGACCCGCAAAAGGAGCGGCGACAGCGCCTTCGTGTTTTGCAAAGATAGTTTGATAGCGGTCTTCGTCGATAGATTCCACTTTTTTACGCACCCAACGCGGCAGCGGCATCTCTCCGAGTTTGAAGAGCGCGGTCTTAAATTCGCTGTAACTTCCGTCGAAAAGGAAACGCAAGGTACGTCCCCGCGATGTTGTGTTGTCGATAACTTCGGCGACAATCAGGTCGTTATCTCCAAAATAGAGTTTGTTTCCAATCCTGATTTTTCTTGCGGGGTCAACCAGTACGTCCCATAAACGCTGGTCGCGGTTAAGCTCCCTCAAAAGAAAAACTTCGATGTCGGCGCCCGTTTTTTCTTTATTTCCATACAATCGTGCAGGAAAGACCTTAGTGTTGTTGAGCACAAACACATCTTCTTCGTTAAAGAATTTGATGATGTCTTTAAATACTCCATGTTCTATTTTTCCCGTTTTTCTTTTAACAATCATTAAACGAGATTCGTCCCTGTTTTTCGAGGGATACTTTGCGACTAACTCCGGTGGCAGTCTAAAATCAAATTGTGATAGTTTCATCCTTACTTTTATATTTTTTACACAAAAAAAACACCCTTTATACGTGGCAAAAATAAATTTGTTTCATTTTCCGTAAAAAAAATTTACTTAATCTTGTATTGCGCTGTTTTTGTGTGTTGTAAAATTTCAGCTGTTAATTAATTATAGTTCGCCTGCATTTCCAACTCATCATAACTCAACTGTTTTAATAAGTGTATCCGGCAATTACTAAACAAAAAACGTGCCAAATGTAAATTAAAAGCCTTTAAATAATTGTATAGCAGTATAAATAGCAAATGCAAACGCAGACGGTGTCCGTATTATGTCAGGGGACGGCGTCCGGATGTCAGGAGAAACTGCCATGATGACGCTCACCGTAGACGTTTTGGTGAGAATAAACAGTTTGTTCTGGTCAAGTCATAACAATGGACGGCAAAGCAATCTATACAAATACGGCGGCAAGACAAATAACGGTTACGTACACGCCCGACAATGACAGTTGCCTCGCCTGCAAAACGTTCACGTTGACGATAATACTGAACGATGTGTGATTGGAGATGAAACGTCACTGTAATGGCGCAGCCCGAAGCAACCCCGAGTTTCGTGTTTTCCGGATTGCTTCACTTCGGTCGCAATGACGAAATGCGACAATGTTGACACGACAGTAGATGTACGGTGAATTGAAATTTTGTCATACTTTTTCTTCATTGTTTTGCAAAAACTGACAATTTGTCATTTTAGAGGGGTTAAAATTCCCAAAAACGGGTTTGGCACAGAATATGCTATAATTGAAACCAAATTTTAATGATTAATATTAATAAATGTTTAACTAAAAATAATTAAAGAAAATGGCAGTAAATATTAAACCATTAGCAGACCGAGTTCTGATAGAGCCTAAAGAGGCAGAAGAGAAAACAGCAAGCGGGCTTTATATCCCCAATACCGCGAAAGAAAAACCGCAAAGAGGTACGGTGATAGCCGCCGGACCCGGTAAAAAAGACGAACCTATGGAGGTGAAAGTAGGCGACGAAGTTTTGTACGGCAAGTATTCGGGTACCGAAATTTCCGTCGATAGTAAAGATTACCTGATTATGCGGGTTTCAGACATCTTAGCAATAGTATAAATCGTAAAAAAAGTATTAAAGTATTGAATCATTTAAAAAAAATTACATTATGGCAAAAGAAATAAAGTTTAATATAGAGGCTCGTGGCCTGATGAAATCCGGTGTTGACGCACTGGCTGATGCGGTGAAAGTAACATTAGGTCCAAAAGGACGCAATGTGGTGATTGAGAAAAAATTCGGCGCCCCGCAAATTACAAAAGACGGAGTAACCGTAGCAAAAGAAATCGAACTTCCCGATCCTTACGAAAACTTAGGCGCTCAGATGGTTCGCGAAGTTGCGTCGAAAACGGCCGATTTGGCGGGCGACGGTACAACTACCGCCACAGTGTTGGCTCAAGCCATCATCAATGTCGGTTTAAAGAACGTTACGGCTGGCGCAAGCCCGATGAGCCTGAAACGCGGTATCGACAAAGCTGTTGCCGCTGTTGTGGAAAATCTTAAAGAGCAAAGCAAAGAAGTCGGCAACGATATCGAAAAAATCGAACAGGTGGCAGCTATCTCGGCAAACAACGACCCTGCAATCGGAAAACTTATCGCCGAAGCAATGGACAAAGTTAGCAAAGAAGGCGTTATCACCGTCGAAGAAGCAAAAGGCACCGACACTGTTGTCGAAGTCGTTGAAGGAATGCAATTCGACAGAGGCTATCTATCGGCTTATTTCATGACCGATACCGAGAAAATGGAGGCAGTGCTGGAACAGCCGCTTATCCTTATCACCGACAAGAAGATTTCGACAATGAAAGACCTTCTTCCGGTACTCGAACCGATTGCACAACAGGGACGCGCACTGTTAATCATCGCCGAAGATGTTGATGGCGAAGCATTAGCTACTTTAGTCGTTAACCGTTTACGCGGCGCGCTGAAAATTGCAGCCGTGAAAGCTCCGGGCTTTGGCGACCGTCGTAAGGAAATGTTGGAAGATATCGCGATTTTGACCGGCGGCACAGTGATTTCCGAAGAAAAAGGTTTGACGCTCGAAGTTGCTAACGTCTCAATGTTGGGAACTGCCGAGAAGATATCGATTAACAAAGAAAACACTACAATCATCAACGGCGCAGGCGCAAGAGAAGCTATCGACGCCCGTATCGCTCAAATCCGTAAGCAGATGGAAATTACTACGTCCGATTACGACCGCGAAAAATTGCAGGAACGTCTGGCTAAACTTGCCGGCGGTGTTGCGGTTCTGTATGTCGGCGCTGCTTCCGAAGTCGAAATGAAAGAAAAGAAAGACCGCGTAGACGACGCTCTTAGCGCAACACGCGCTGCCGTAGAAGAAGGCATCGTTGCCGGAGGCGGAGTTGCATATATCCGCGCAATCCCTGCTCTCGACGATTTGAAAGGCGATAACGAAGACGAAAATACCGGTATCCAAATTGTTAAACGTGCAATTGAAGAGCCGCTCCGTCAAATTGCCGAAAATTCGGGCGTCGAAGGTTCCATCGTCGTTCAGAAAGTGAAAGAAAGCAATGGCGACAACGGATATAACGCTTATTTGGACAAATACGAGGACTTGTCGGCTGCCGGCGTTATCGACCCGACGAAAGTTACCCGTATTGCTCTCGAAAATGCGGCTTCCGTAGCCGGAATGTTCTTGACAACCGAATGCGTACTGGTTGACATCAAAGAAGAAAATCATGCTCCTGCCAATCCCGGCATGGGCGGAATGGGTGGAATGATGTAAAATACTCATATTACTCAAAATGAAAGCCTTCGGAATTGATTTCCGAAGGCTTTTTATTTATTCTCATTTTTCAATTCTCGAAATTTTCCCACCTGA
>JAIRLF010000013.1 GCA_031259655.1 Prevotellaceae bacterium | reverse complement strand
CTACAAATTTCTTTATTTCATCATCTTTCAACAAATACAATTGCCTGTTATCCAACAATCGAATGTTTCCTTCGAAATAAGGTTCGTCGCCTGTTTGTTGCGTATGTCCAATGATTTGTATGAGCGAATCATCGACATGTTCCGGCTCTTCCGAAAATTCCGAGACATCCGCCCACATCGGACTGCCCGCCGAATGATATCCACCTCTGTGCATAGAGGCTTCATGGAATGCCTTCTTGTTGGTAATAAACAGATTATTGAGCTGTTCTTCCAAAGTATCTCCCAATTTCGAAAATTCGTCGAAATGAGCGTCATACCAACCTTTGGTTAGTCCTGCATGAATAAACAAATACTTGTCTATCTTTCTGCAAAGTTGAAACAGAGAGGCTGTTTCCTTGCCTGTCAGTACTGTATTGTACGAACTGTAATAGTCATAGTCAAATCGACCACAAGCATAATTACTGTCGTAATAATGCAGTTCGTGATTACCTACCAACAAAGTAACTCTTTCGGGATTTTGTTTTTTGAAATCCACGATTGTTAATAAGTTCCGGTAAGCATTTTCCTGCGTGAAACCTTCATAATCATACGGGTCGGTATAATCTCCTAAAAATATTACCGTTCCCTTATAATCCAATGCGGGTTTCCAAAAATCTCGCCCGTGAATGTCGGGCACAATTAAAATTTCGTCCATGATATTAATCTTTTTTGCGATAATAACCGTGATTTATTCATTCGATATTATAAAAATCATTGATTATCATCATATTTATTATTTTATTCCGATGCAAAGATAACATTTATTTATTACATAAGAAATCAAACCCCGACAAAAGGGCTTTTTTTAAATTCTCGTCCTTTCGAGGGTGCAGCCCGAACCCTTGACGTCTTGATTTATTGTCATTAATCAGAAAAAGACTACTTTTGCACCCTGATTTTATGATTGGATATATGATGCAAAGAAGTGAAAATAAACTATTAAAAGCAGGATTGATTACTTTATTTATGTGCTTTGGGATGTTGATTAACGCTCAAACGGAGTTCGAAATCGAAGAACCTTATATTGATAATGACAACAAATTGTATTTTCAGGATATCGTTGCGGAATACGGATTATATACCACTACAGCGTTGAACAGCTTGCCCGACGGTTATATAACAAGTCTTTACAGCGGTTATTTCCTGACGCACCGGTTTGGATTTCGTTCGGGCGCGTCGCTGATTATGGATTTAAAAAACGGTTCTCCTTACATAAAAATCCCCTGTCTGGTTGCTATCCGCACTCCGACTGTCCGTCTCGCAATCCCTGAACCCGAAACGTTTAAGGAATTTTTACTCAATCTGTTTTTACTCATCCTTCCTACACGTTTTGAATTCAATGCAGGACCATCTTTCGGCTATGTGTGGAACAATCAACGCAATTTCGCATCTTCAATAGACATTAATCTGCGTATGGGTTTTCAATTTTGGCGAATCGGAATACATGGCAATATGGGAGCTAACTATTTGTGGACAAAAAACTTTATCGATAAAGGGTCTAAAAAATCGTTCCGCCCTGACTGGTTTGCCAATCTAAGTCTTGGAGTTTCATTCAGATTTTGAGGCAGTAGGAGAAGCGGGGAAGCGTCTCATACGGCGATGGCAGTCAGAACTGTGATTTAAAAGGATTTTCAATTAATTAACAAAAAAACCATCCCGCGATTGGGATGGTTTTTTTATTCTCGATATCGAGCGGTTGTGCAATTTTCTTACGATTGCGCAACGACAGATACGTAAGACTTAGAATTCGCTTTCTTTTTGAAAACCACAACTCCGTCGATAAGAGCATACAAAGTATGGTCTTTACCGATACCTACATTTTCTCCAGGATGATGAACCGTTCCTCTTTGACGAATCAAAATATTGCCGGCTTTAGCAATTTGCCCGCCAAAGATTTTCACCCCCAAACGTTTACTGTGCGATTCGCGTCCGTTTTTCGAACTGCCGACTCCTTTTTTGTGTGCCATTTTACTGTCTCTCCAAAAAATTAATTATACAATATTTTCAATTTGGATTTGAGTAAAAAACTGACGGTGTCCGTTTTTTACTTTATACCCTTTCCTGCGTTTTTTCTTGAAGACAAGGACTTTGTCGCCTTTAAGATGTTTCAAGATTTTAGCAGTCACTGTGGCGTCTTTAACCGTAGGTGCGCCAACCTGTACCTTACCGTCGTCATCTATTAGCAGTACTTTATCGAAGCTTACGGAGTCGCCTTCGGCTTGCTCCAGACGGTGTACGAAAAGCTTCTGTTCTTTAGCAACTTTGAACTGTTGCCCTGCTATTTCTACAATTGCGTACATCAATGTGTTTTTAATTTAATTTACTAAAATTTCAGGGCGCAAAGGTAGACATTTTTTTTGATTCAGCAAATAATTGAACAAAACGGGCTAATTCCATAACGAAATCGACGCTCAAAAGTACGCAAACTTGTCGGAAGATTAGCGTCTTTTTTGCAAAATGGAGCAGCAATAAAATTCTATAAACATTTATCCTTCTACAAGTTTTAAAAACAAAATGATATTTGGAATATTATGCGTACATTTGCCGGATAATTAAAATGTTTGGATTATGAGATACTTTAACATATCAGGACCGTGTAATAACGTAAAACATTACATGATAGAGGCAATAATTTCCGGCAAGGACATTATTGATACAGTATCGGATGATTTTCTACATTTGAAAGATTTGGGACTGATTCGAACAGATAATCAACGAATAGAACTTTCCAATCCGATTTATGTCGAAGCAATTGTCCGCAAATTGTCGGCAATGACGCAAAGAAAATTCAAACAAACAGAATATTAATAATTACAGCAATGAAAGAATTTAATACAGCAGGACCCTGTAACAACGCAAAACACTATATGATAGAAGCCGCTACCCGTTTGCATGGCGTAGAGCAGTTGATAGACGGTGAAAAATATTTTGTTATTCATGCGGCGCGTCAAAGCGGAAAAACGACGTATTTGCAGGATTTAACCAAACGACTTAACGCAGAGGGACATTATTATACATTGTACTGTTCGCTGGAACGGTTGCAGGAAATTATTGAGCCGGAAACAGGTATTCCCGAGATTGTGAAAACAATAAAAAATAAACTTCGATTTTCGGGTATTCCTCATTATACGGAATTTGCAAAAGAAGCCGATTATGATAATTTTACAGGAGTATTAAATACCGAACTCACATTGTTTTGTATGTTGCTTGACAAACCATTAGTGATATTGTTCGACGAAGCAGATTGTTTGAGTGAAGGTACTTTGATTTCATTTCTCAGACAGTTGCGAAGTGGTTATAACGAACGTAGCAATGTGCCGTTTGTCCATTCAGTTGCCTTAGTCGGGATGCGTAATATTCGCGATTACAAAGCCCAAATTCGTCCCGACAGTGAATCGTTGGGCAGTGCAAGTCCATTTAATATAATTACAGAATCATTGACTTTAAAAAATTTCACGAAAGAAGAAATCGGACAACTTTACAGTCAGCATACCGACGAAACCGGACAAATATTTGAAGACGATGCGATAGAATTAGTCTGGGAACAGACACA